>NZ_JBQCGC010000117.1:0-52831 GCF_051956055.1 Amnibacterium sp. | reverse complement strand
GCGTGCGCCCGGACCGCGCCGAAGCCGCGGGGGACGTCGCTCGCGAGGTCGCGGATCTCGTCCGTGACCTCGGCCGGCAGGGACACGAAGGTCCAGAACTCGCGTCGTGCCTCCCAGCGCCAGAGCGGCGCCGAGAACTCGAGCGTCAGGTCGTCGTGCAGGACCGTCACGTCGTCCCAGGGTAGTGACCGCGTCCGATCGCGCTTCCGAGCGGGAGGGCGCATGCTGGCGTCCATGCGAACCGAGGTGTCGATCGGGGTCCCGGGTGCGATCGGGCCGGAGGCGGTGCGCGTGCTCGCGCCCAGGGTGGAGGCGGCCGGGTTCACCGGCCTGTGGCTGAACGACACCCCGCAGGGCGACGCCGTGACCGGGCTCGCCGCGGCGTCGGCGGTCACGACCCACCTCCGCCTCGCGACGGGCGTCGTGCCGATCGACCGTCGACCGGCGCCCGCGCTGCTCGAGGACCTCCGCCGCAGCGGCGTGCCGGAGGAGCGGCTGACCCTCGGGATCGGCTCGGGGCAGCTGCGACGAGGGGCCGTGGAGGCGGTGGGCGAGGCGATCCGCGCGCTGCGGGACGGCACGGCGGCGGCACTCGTGGTGGGAGCGCTCGGCCCGCGGATGCGGCGGCTCGCGGCGGAGCATGCGGACGGTGCGCTCCTCAGCTGGCTGCCGCCCGAGGCCGCGTTCACGCAGGCGGCCGAGCTCCGGCGGATGGGCAGCGACACGCAGGGGGAGCTGCCGCGCGTCGCGCTGTACGCGCGGACCATCGTCGACGAGCGCGCCCGCCCCGTCCTCGAGCGCGAGGCGGCGCAGTACGCGTCCTACCCGGCCTACGCGGCGAACTTCGCCCGGCTCGGGATCGACGCGATGGACACCGTGCTGCCGCAGGACGGGGACCTGGCCGCCGGGATCGCCGCGTACGCGAGCGCCGTCGACGAGGTCGTGCTGCGGGCGATCACGCCCACCGGTTCCCTCGACGACCTGCTGGCCTTCGTCGACGCGGCGGCGGCCCAGCGCGCCTGAACACCTTCACGGATGAGGGCCGGGGCCCTCATCCGTGAAGGGGGTCAGGGGAGTGGTCAGGCGGCGACCGGGACCTGGGATCCCTCGAGCGACGCGGTCAGCGCGCCGGCCTCGGCTGCCACACGGACGGTGTCGCCCGCGGCCGGCTCGGCCGTCACGAGCAGGTCGGCGATGCGGTCCTCGACCTCGCGCTGGATCAGCCGGCGCAGCGGGCGTGCGCCGTACTCCGGCTCGTACCCGTGCTCGGCGATCCAGGCGACCGCCTCCTCCGTCACGTCCAGCACCACGCCGCGGGAGGCGAGCCGCGCCGCGGTGGCCGTCAGCAGCAGGCGGACGATCGCGTGGATCTGAACCGCCTCCAGCTTCCGGAACAGCACGATCTCGTCGATGCGGTTCAGGAACTCGGGACGCATCGCCTCGCGCAGCTTGCCCATCACCCTGGCGCGGAGCGCCTCGTCCGAGCCGAAGCCCGAGCCCTGCTCGGACTGCTGGATGAAGCCCAGCGCACCGCTCCGGGAGGCGAGGAACTCGCTGCCGATGTTCGACGTCATGATCAGCACCGTGTTGCGGAAGTCGACCGTGCGGCCCTGGCCGTCGGTCAGCCGTCCGTCGTCGAGTACCTGCAGCAGCAGGTTGAACACGTCCGGGTGGGCCTTCTCGATCTCGTCGAGCAGGATCACCGAGTACGGGTTCCTGCGCACGCGCTCGGTGAGCTGCCCGGCCTCGTCGTACCCGACGTAGCCCGGAGGGGCGCCGATCAGGCGCGACACGGTGTGCCGCTCGCCGAACTCGCTCATGTCGAAGCGCTGCATCGCCGTGTCGTCGCCGAAGAGGCTGGACGCGAGCGCCTTCGCCAGCTCGGTCTTGCCGACGCCGGTCGGGCCGAGGAACAGGAAGCTGCCGACGGGCCGGTTCGGGTCGCCCATCCCGGTGCGGCTGCGCCTGACCGCCTTCGCGATCGCGGCGACCGCCGACTCCTGGCCGACGACGCGCTCGTGCAGCTCGGACTCGAGCTTCGCGAGCCGGGACCGGTCCGCCTCCGTCAGCCGGGTGACCGGGATGCCGGTGAGCCGCGACACGACCCCGGCGATCTCGGTCTCGTCGACCACGGCGCGCTCGTCGGACGCGGTCGGGGAGTCCGCGGCGGCCGCGATGCGGGCGCCGATCGCCCCGATCTCGTCCCGGAGGCGGGAGGCCTCCTCGTAGTGCTCGGCGGCGACCGCGCGGGTCTTGTCCGCCTCCAGCTCGCCGATGCGCGCCTGCAGCGCTGCCACGTCGACCTGCACGCCGAGCGCCAGCCGACGCCGGGCGCCCGCCTGGTCGACGAGGTCGATCGCCTTGTCGGGCAGGAACCGGTCGGTCACGTAGCGGCGCGACAGCTCGACCGCGGCGCGGACCGCGTCCTCGGTGAAGCGCACCCCGTGGTGCTCCTCGTACCGGGACTTCAGTCCGTCGAGGATCCGGACGGCGTCCTCGACCGAGGGCTCGCCGACCGTGACGGGCTGGAACCGGCGCTCGAGCGCCGCGTCCTTCTCGATCCGGCGGTACTCCTTCAGCGTCGTCGCCCCGATCAGGTGCAGGTCACCGCGCGCGAGGCGCGGCTTCAGCACGTTGCCCGCGTCCATGCCGCCCTCACCGCCGGATCCGGCGCCGACGACGGTGTGCAGCTCGTCGAGGAAGACGAGCAGCTCGTCCTTGTGATCCGCGATCTCCTGCACGACCTTCGTGATGCGCTCCTCGAAGTCGCCGCGGAAGCGCGTGCCCGCGACCATGCCGGGCAGGTCCAGGGCGACGACGCGCTTGCCGTGCAGCGCCTCCGGCACCTCGCCGTCCACGATGCGCTGGGCGAGACCCTCGACGATCGCGGTCTTGCCGACGCCGGGCTCGCCGATCAGCACCGGGTTGTTCTTCGTGCGGCGCAGGAGGATCTCCACGGTCTGCTCGATCTCGAGCGCCCGCCCGATCACCGGGTCGAGCTCGCCCGCCTCGGCCTTCGCGGTCAGGTCGACGCCGTACTTGTCGAGCGTCGGGGTGCCCGTCTCGGACTCCTCCACCTCGCGCGCCTCGGCGGCGTGCTGGGCGATGGACTGCAGCGAGTCCGGCGTCACGCCGAACGCCGCCAGCAGCTGACCCGGCGTGCTCTGCTGGTTCGCGACGAAGGCGAAGAACAGGTGCTCCGGGTCGACGTAGGTGGAGCCGGAGGCGCGGGCGACCTGCGCCGCCTCGAGCAGCGACCGCTGTCCGGCGCCCGTGAGCGTCGGGGTGCCGTTCCCGGCCGTGCTCGCACCGGCGGGCAGGCGCTCCTCGATCGCGCGCACGAGCCCGTCCACGTCGATGCCGGCGGCGCGGAGCGTCCGCTCGCCCTCGGTGGTCGTGACGAGCTCGCGCAGGAGGTGCAGCGAGTCGACCTCCGTGTGGCCGTGCTCGACGGCGGAGCGCACCGCGCCCGCCATCAACTCGTGGGTCCGCTTGCTGAGCAGGCGGGAGATGTCGATGGGCCGGCCCTGCGCGCGCTGGCCGGCGAGCATGCGGCTCAGGAACTCGTCGAACGAGTCGCTGTCGCCGGAACCGAAGTACTGAGGCAAGGGATCCTCCCTGGTGGAACTTGAGTGCCTTCGGCTCAAGTCAACGCAGGAGCGCCCGTGGCATTCCCGGATCCTCCGGATCCCTCGCCCGGTCGGTTCAGTCGGCGAGCAGCTCCGCAGCCCGCGCGGCGCTCGGGCTCATGTGCGGCTCGAGCCTGCGCAGCAGCTCCGACCAGGCCGGATCGGCGGCGACCGCCTCGCGCAGCAGCGGGAGGCCGCGGGCGTCGTCGCCGGCGTCCATCAGGGTGAGGCCCGCCCAGAAGCGCATCTCGACGACCTCGGGAGCCGCCTCCATCGCCCGCACGTAGGCCCGGGCCGCTCCCGCGACGTCCCCGACGGTCAGGGCGGCGTCGGCCTCGTTGCCGAAGGCGTACGCGTCGTTCAGATCGAGCAGCCGGCGCAGCTCGACGAGCGGTTCGGGGGAGTCCTCGACCCGCAGATCCACGAGACGGTCCACCTCGGTGCCCTCGGCGGGCACCACGAGGATGGCGGCCGACTGCCTGCCGCGCAGGTCGCCGCCCGCCGCCTCCGCCGCGTCGAGTGCGGCCAGGAGGCGCCGCGCCAGGTCCTCGCCCCGCGTCGCCTCGAACGCCGCCGCCATCGCGGGCCACACGGCGTCGCTCCGCATGATGTTCGCCTGCACGCTGAACCCGTCGCCCACGAGCTGGCCGGCCTCCGCCATGCAGTGCTCGCCCGTGTGGGCCGCGGCGCGTCCCTGCGCGTCGACGACGGCGAACTGGCGATAGCCCGACTCGGGGTCGTCCGCCACGAGGCGGTGCACGACCTCCTCCGGGTGGACGCCCTCGGCGAGCATGGCGAGCGCCCGCGGCTTGACCTGCAGGTTCGGCATCGACTGGGTCGCGACGGCACCGACGCCCGGCAGTGCGGCGGGGACCATCGCGCCGACGTTGAAGAAGTGGGACTGCACGGCGACGCCGAGCCGGCCGGTCGCCTGATCGAGGGCGACGATCGAGTAGGTCATGCCGCCAGTCTCGTCGGCCCTGCATGAGTGACCAATGGCCTTCACAACATTCACGAATCGGTGAATACTGATGCCGTGAACACGGTGATCCAGGCGGCGGGCCTGGTCAAGACGTTCGGGCGGGTCCGCGCGCTCGACGGGCTGGACCTCGAGGTCCGCGCAGGCGAGGTGCACGGCTTCCTCGGCCCGAACGGCGCGGGGAAGTCGACGACCATCCGCGTCCTCCTCGGCATGCTCCGCGCGAAGGGCTCGGCCACCGTGCTCGGGAGGGATCCCTGGCGGGACGCGGTCGCGATCCACCGCGACGTGGCCACCGTCCCCGGCGACGTCGTGCTCTGGCCGAACCTGTCCGGCGGGGAGACGATCGACCTGCTCACCCGGCTCCGCGGCGGTGCGGATCCGGAGCTGCGGCGCCGGCTCCTCGACGACTTCCGGCTCGACCCGCGCGTCCGGGCGAGGGCCTACTCGAAGGGCAACCGGCAGAAGGTCGCACTGGTCGCGGCGTTCGCGCGCCGCGCCGACCTCTACGTGCTCGACGAGCCGACCAGCGGGCTCGACCCGGTCATGGAGGAGGTGTTCCAGCACGAGGTGCGCCGCGTGCGCGACGAGGGCGCCGCGGTCCTGCTCTCCAGCCACGTGCTGTCGGAGGTCGAGGAGCTCTGCGACCGGGTCACCATCATCCGGGCCGGGAGGTCGGTCGAGACCGGCAGCCTCGCCGATCTCCGCCGGCTCACGCGGACGCGCTTCCGCGTCACCGCCGATCCCGTGCCCTCGGGGCTCGAGCGCCAGCAGGGGGTGCACGACGTCACGCCCGACGGCGACCACCTCGTGTTCGACGTCGACGGCGAAGCGCTCCCCGCGGTGCTGCAGGCGCTCGCGGGGACGCGGGTGACGGCCCTCACCGCCGAGCCGCCCTCGCTCGAGCAGCTCTTCCTCCGCCAGTACGGGGCGGAGCGATGATCCGCCTGCTCGCGCTGCAGGCGCGCCGGGACCGCATCACGCTGACGGCGTGGGTGGTCGGCCTCGCCGTGCTGCTGCTCGTGACCGTGCAGGCCTCGCACGCGGAGTACGGGAACGCCGCGGACCGCCGGCAGGTGCTCGTGCTCGCGCTGGCGACCCCGGTGCTGCTCGCGTTCCGCGGGATCGTGGACGGCGACTCGTTCGGGTCCGCGGTGCACTTCCAGTCCTACACGTGGGTCGCGGCGGCGGTCGGGATGATGAACACGTTCCTCGCGGTCCGGCACGGGCGAGCGGACGAGGCCGCCGGACGGCGGGAGCTGATCGACGGGACACCGGTCCGCCGGCTCGCGGCGCCGTCGGCGACGCTCGTGCTGGCGCTGGTCGCGAACCTCCTGTTCGGCGCGCTCGCGGCCGTCTTCGAGATCGCCGGCGGTCTCGACGCGACCGGTGCCGTCCTGACCGGCGCCGGGCTCGCGCTCACCGGGCTCGCGTTCCTCGGGCTGGGGATGCTCGTCGGCGAGGCGATGCCGACCCCGCGCGGCGCGAACGGGGTCGCGGTCGTCCTCGTCCTGCTCGCCTACGCGCTGCGCGCGGCAGGCGACGCACTCGGCCGGCCGGACGTGCGCGCGCTCACCCTGCGGCCCGCCGTGGTCAGCGCCTTCTCGCCGATCGGCTGGGGTGAGCAGCTCAAGCCGTTCACCAACCCCACGACCTGGCCGCTCGCGGCGCTCGCCGGTCTCGCCGCGGTGCTCATCGGAGCGGCGTTCCTCGTCCACCTCCGGCGCGAGCCCGGGGCGAGCATCGTCCGCCAGCGTCCGGGGCCGGCGAGCGGCCGGATCCCGGGCCCGATCGGCCTGGCGCTCCGGCTCCAGCTGCCGGCCGCGGTCGGCTGGGCGATCGGCGCCGGCGCGCTGGCCGCGGTGACGCCGAATCTCGTCGATGCGGCCTCCCGCATCCCGGTGAACGACGTGGCCGTCACGAGGATCGTCCAGAGCCTGGGGCACGGTCGTGCCGACCTCGCGACCCAGTTCACCGCCGCGATCCTCCTGCTGGTCGGCGTGCTCGCCTCCGCGGCGGGTGTGCAGACGATGCTGCGGGCCAGGGAGGAGGAGGTCGCCGGCCGGGCGGAGGCGGTGCTCGCGGGCTCGGTGTCGCGCGTGCGGTGGCTGGCCTCGTGGACCATCGCCGCGATCGGCACGGTCGCGTTCGTGCTCGCCGCTGCGGCCGCGGCCATCGCGCTGGGCTCCCTCGCGCAGGGGCAGCCGGACCGGATCGGACGCGAGATCGCGCAGACGGTCGTCCAGGCGCCGTCGGCGCTCGCGCTGACGGGCGTCGCCGCACTGCTCGTGGCGGTGCTGCCGCGGGCCGCGATCCCCGCCGCCTGGGCGGTGTTCTCCGCCGCGGCGCTGGTCGGGCTGTTCGGCGGTGCGCTGGACCTGCCTGACGGCGTGGTCCGGTACAGCCCTGTCGGCGCCGTGCCCGCGCTGCCCACCCACGACTGGGCGTCGACCTGGGCGATGGCGGGCGCCGCGGTGCTGCTGATCGCGCTCGCCTCGGCCGCGATCCGACGGCGGGCCGCGGCGTGACGGCCGAGTCGCTGGCGCGGCTCGTCGCGACCGAGCTCGCCGCGGAGGGGTTCCCGCGCGTACCCGCCCAGCTCCTCATGCGGCTCATGGTCGAGCCGACGGGCAGCATGACCGCGGCCGAGCTGGCGGCCGCATCGGAGCTCAGCCCCGCGGCGGTGTCCGGCGGCATCCGCTACCTCGGCACGCTCGGCTTCGTCCGCACCGACGTCGTGCCCGGGAGCCGACGTCACGTCTACTCGCTGCCGCCCGTGCCGTGGTACGCGTCCACCCTGACGCAGGACCGGTACCGCGCGATCCGCGCGCTGATCGAAGGGGGGCTTGAGGGCGTCGAGGCGGGACCGCCGCGGGACCGGCTGACCGAGATGGCCGAGTTCTTCCGCTTCCTGCAGGCCGAGATGCCCGCGCTCTGGGAGCGTTGGCAGGCCTCCCGCGCCTGACCTCGCGCGCTGCGGATCACCACCGGATCGGAGGGTCGCGCGACCGATGTCCCCCGTCCGGGGCAGGATGGAGGTGGTCACGATCCGGATCGGAGCGTGGCGCGCCGAGCCGGTCGATGAGAGCGTGGGGACGTGGACAGCAGCCGATCGCACGACCCGCGCGGCCAGCGCGGCGCCCAGTGGGCCGCGTCGTACCCGTACGCGACGGACCAGCCGCCTCGTGAGCGCGGTCCGCGGCAGGTCGGCGTGCCGACGCCGACACCGGTGGGTCAGCGCGCGACGTACCCCTACGAGCAGCGCGCCCAGCAGCCCCGGCCCGTGCCGCCGCCGGCGCCCCGCGCGCCGGAGAAGTGCCGGACCGGCCGACGCCTGCTCGGCGTGCTCACCTTCGTGGTGCTCACCGGGCTGAGCCTGCCGCTGCACATCGCGGCGATCTTCTTCATCTACGTCGAGTTCGAGAGCCCCGGGGACGCGGGAACCGCGGCGCTCCTGGTCAGCGGCGCGTTCGTCGGGTCCTTCGCGGCGCTGCTCGTGACGGGCATCGTGTCGCAGATCGTGGGCGCGTTCCCCGGGCGCTGGCGCGCCCGGGTCTCCCTCGCGGCGCTGTCGGGGGTCATCGCCCTCGTCATCGCCTACGTCGCGGCGTCACACGTCTTCTAGCGCTCCGCGAGCAGGGCGGCGGGCACGGCTGCGCCGGCGGCGACCGCCGCGACGGACTGCCACGCGCCGAGGCGCTTCGCGAGCGGGTGCGAGCCGCCGAAGGCGCCCAGGTAGCTGAGCACGACGAGCGTGGCTCGAACCGGACCGCCGCGTCGCGCGACGAGCCCGAACACCCCAGCTCCCACGGCGCCGAGCACCGCGCCTCCTGCCCAGCGGACGCCCGTGGCGCGGGCGACGCCGTAGCCGCCGAACAGGCCGGCGGAGGTGAGCAGAGGGACGAGCACGCGGTTCACGTGCCCGATTGTCCCCGACCTCAGCCGGCGGACGTGCCCGAGATGTTGACCAGCCAGGAGATTCCGAACCGATCCTTCAGCATCCCGAAGCTGTCGCCCCACGGGGCCTTCTCGAGCGGCTGCGACACGGTCCCGCCCTCCGCCAGCGCGGCGAACCAGCCGGAGAGCGTGGACTCGTCATCGCCCGACAGCGATACCGAGAAGGCGTTCTCCCCGGTCGCGTAGCCCATGTGGCTCGGCACGTCCGAACCCATCAACCAGGGCGAGCCGTCGATGTCGAGCTGGGCGTGCATGACGAGGTCCTCCTCGCCGTCGCCGACGGGCATGCCGAACTCGCGGAACGAGCCGACGCGCAGCTCGCCGCCGAACACGGTCTGGTAGAAGGTCATCGCCGCGCGGGCGTCGCCGCGGAAGTTGAGGTACGGGTTGAGGTTCGCGGTCATGGTGGGCTCCTTCGTCTCCTCGGGGTGAGCACACCTTGGCACCGGCGGCGCCGCGCGTCGAGAGGTCTGGAGGACCGGGATGGGGGCTCGTCTCGAGCCTCAGCCGCCATCGGCCTTCGCTGAGGTCCGTCGTGCGACGCTGGCATCGTGCACCGCCGCACCGGATGCCCGGGATGCGGCCTCGTGCTGCCCGAACCGCGGCTCGCCGAGCCCCCTCGGCTGCACGCCTCCGCGGCGTGCGAGGCCGTGCTGCACGAGGTGCTCGGCTTCGAGTTCCAGCACCCCGTCATGCTCCGGTTCCACCAGCTGACCGTCGACGCCTACGGGGCCCAGCACGCGGCCGGCCCCGGCCCCGGCGTCGGGGTCGCGTACGGCCTCGCGGGGCTCTGGCTGGCGCTCGAGCACGGGTTCTCCGCCGAGGAGGTCCGCGCCGTCCACCGGCGGATGGGGCATCCGACGCCCGCCTGGCCCGTGTTCGCGCCTCCTGCCCCGCCGCAGCGCTGGCTCACCGTGCTCGACGTCGCGGAGGCGGGTGTGCGCCAGCACTCCGACGGCGGCCACGCCCGCGCGGCCGCGCAGTGGGCCGAGAGCGTCTGGAGCGTCTGGCTGGAGACGTCACCCGGGGTCGACGACGCCGTCGAAGCGCTGCTGCGCGGCATCTTCCTCGAGACCGGTCGTCACGAGGGCCTGCACGGCACCATCGGCCCGGCGGGCGCGGTCCACCGCCTCCTGGGCCTGCTGGAGGCGTGATGGCTCACAGCCGGTGCTGCACCGCCTTGTCGATGAACGCGATGTCGCTGATGTCCTCGAGCGACTGCCGCTCCGCGCGGACGCCGAAGACGAGGGCGACGATCCCGCCGACGAGCATCATGCCCGCGCCGAAGTAGTAGCCGCCCGCGAGCGGCCCACGGGAGTGGCCGGAGCCGATCAGCAGGCCGAACACGGACGGGGCGATCGCGCCCACGACCTGCCCGATCGAGAAGAAGTACGAGATCGCCTGGCCGCGCAGCTGGAGGGGGAAGGTCTCGCTGACCGTCAGGTACGCCGACGACGCGCCCGCCGAGGCGAAGAAGAAGCAGACGCACCAGAAGATCGTCTGCGTCACCGCCGTGAGCGAACCCGCGGCGAACAGCCAGCCAGAGATGGCGAGCACGACCGCCGCGATCCCGTAGGTGGCGAAGATCATCTGCCTGCGGCCGATGCTGTCGAACAGCGGACCGAGGACGAGCGGGCCGAGCAGGTTGCCGATCGCGAAGGGGATGAAGAACAGCGGGATCTGTCCCTCCGGCACCTTGTAGAAGGTCGTCAGCACGATCGCGTAGGTGAAGAAGATCGCGTTGTAGAGGAACGACTGGGTGACCATCATCGAGAACGCGACGAGGGTGCGCTTGGGGTAGCGCCGGAACAGCGTGTGGAGGATGACGCGGGCGGGCACGCGGTCGTGCACCGGGATCTCGATGGCCCGCTCCTCCGGGACCGGGGCCAGCTCCTCGCCGGCCTCCTCCGCGACCTCCCGCTCGATGCGGCTCACGTTCGCCTCGGCGTCCTGCTCGTGCCCGTGGGTGATCTGCCAGCGCGGGCTCTCCGGCACGTGGCGACGCAGGAAGATGATGATCAGGCCGAGCACCGGTCCGATGAAGAAGCCGATCCGCCAGCCCCAGCCGGAGTCGACGAGCGCGGGCTGGTTCAGCAGGAACAGGTACGCGAGCGAGCCGATCAGCGCACCGCCCCAGTAGGTGCCGTTGATCGCGATGTCGATCCGGCCCCGGTAGCGCGACGGGATGATCTCGTCGATCGCGGAGTTGATCGCGGTGTACTCCCCGCCGATGCCCATGCCGGCGATGAAGCGGAAGATCCAGAGGAACCAGGGGGCGAACGAGAACCCCGCGACTCCGGAGCCCACCAGGTAGATCGCGAGCGTGAGGAT
Source organism: Amnibacterium sp. (assembly GCF_051956055.1). Lineage (NCBI taxonomy): Bacteria > Bacillati > Actinomycetota > Actinomycetes > Micrococcales > Microbacteriaceae > Amnibacterium > Amnibacterium sp. Next base: position 41,935 of record NZ_JBQCGC010000117.1, on the reverse strand, counting down.
GAAGAACCGCTTGCGGCCGAGCCGGTCCGACAGTCGGCCGAAGACGAGCGCGCCCACCACCTGCCCGAAGAGGTAGATCGTGCCGGTGAGGGTCACCTCGAACGGCGACATGTGCAGCTGCTTCGCGAACGCGTTCGCGGAGACGATCTGGATCTCGAGCCCGTCGAGGATCCACGCCGTGCCGAGCCCGACGACGACCGTCCAGTGGAACCGGGTCCACGGCAGGCGATCCATGCGGGCGGGGATGAGGCTGCGGATGCTCCGTCGCTCCGCAGCAGCAGTCGTCGACATGGCGCGACCGTACGCCGCGGATCCTGAAGGATTCTTCAGACCGCACCCAGGGAACGGTCAGGTTCGACTACGCGGCGATGCGGGCCGTCATGCTGATCGGCAGGTGGTCCGACTTGCCCTGGGGGAGCACCTGCAGGTCGGTGATCTCGAAGCCGCTCGACGTCGCGAAGTCGAAGTAGCCGCTGAACCGCACGCCCACGTACGTCGGGGACGGCATCCGGGTGAGCTGGTACCCGGTCGCGGCGAGCCGACGCTCGAGGCCGCGGACGAACCACGGGTAGTTGAAGTCGCCGACCATCACCGAGGGCGCTCCCGGCCGCATCGCCCGCATCCCCTCGTGGGCGGCGGCGATCTGCTTGCGGCGCAGCGAGTTGGTCGCGCTCAGGGGAGCGGCGTGGAAGTCGCCGACGAGCACGTCCATGCCCGTCTCCCGATCGAGCAGGTAGGCCGCGAGCAGCCGCTCGTTCGCGGGCTTCAGCACGCGGTCGTGCATCGACTTCCGCAGCGCGAAGACGCGCCGGTCCTTCACCTCGAAGCGGTCGGCGCGGGCGTACATCGCGAGGCCGAGCCGGTTCGTCCGCGTCTGCTCGATCAGCTCGAGGTGCCCGATCGTCTGCGGCATGTCGGTGTGGTCGCACTCCTGGAGCGCCAGCACGTCGACGTCGTGGTCATCCGCCATCGCCTCCAGCTCGCCGCGAGCGGTGTGCTCCCGGAGGTTGTAGCTGATGATCCGCATCGCATCCGACCCTTCCCGCGGGCCCCCGCGGCCCCCGCTCAACCTAGCGCCGCGAGGTCGACGGGAGTTCGGAGCCCCTCCGTTTCCGGAGGGTCACGCGAGCACGTCCCGCGTCGTGAAGCGGCCGTAGGCGAGCGCGCCGAACACGACCACGTAGCCGAGCTGCAGCAGCGCGTTCGTACCGAAGGTCGACCAGACGGGCGGCTGCCGCAGCAGGTCGACGAGACCGAGCCAGGAGTCGGAGAGCAGGAAGGGATGCAGCGCGTCGAGCTGCGGCAGCTGATCGAGCACCTCGCTCGCGATCGCGAGGACCACGGTCGCCGCCATGGCGCCGACCGGCACGTCGGTCAGGGTGGAGACGAACAGGCCGACGGCGGTCAGTCCGAGCATCGCCACCCCGACGTAGGCGGCCATCGCCGCCAGCCGCAGCAGCCCCTCCGCGTAGGGCACCTGGTCGCCCGACAGGAGGGTGACGGGTCCGACTGGGAACAGCACCAGGCCGGTGAGCACGCCCGCGACCGCGACCGTGAACGGCGCCGCGAAGGCGAAGACGCCCGCGCCGATGAACTTCACGACGAGCAGCCGTGTCCGGCCGGCCGGGGCGACCAGGAGGTACCGCAGCGTGCCCTGCGACGCCTCGCCCGCGATCGTGTCGCCGGCGACCACGCCGATCGCGAGCGGGAGGAAGAGGGGGAGCGTGAGGACCAGCGCGGCGACGCCGAGGAAGAGCCCGTTCCCCGCGATCTGGCCGATGAACACCGGGCCTCCGCCTCCGCCGCGCGACGAGATGCGGATCGCGACGCCGACGAGCACCGGCACCGCGGCGAGGGCGGCGAGCATCGCCCACGTCCGGCGGCGCCGGAACAGCACGCCGATCTCGGTGCCGAGGAGCGACAGGCCCAAGCGCCCCCTGCTCGGCTCAGGACTCGACATCGAAGCCCTCTCCGGTCAGCGCGACGAAGCGGTCCTCGAGGCTCGCCTCGGTGGTGCGGACCCCGCGCACCCGGACGTCCGCCGCCACGAGCGCGGCGACCACCTGCTCGATCGGCCGGCCGTCGAGCGGCGCGACGACCTCCGGACCCGAGCGCACGCCGGTCAGCCCGGCCGCGGCGAGCGCCGTGAGCGCCTCCTCCTGGTCCGGCGTCAGCAGATGCAGGCGGTCATCGCCTGCCGAGCCGCGGAGCTCGGCGAGGGTGCCCTGCGCGACGAGGCGACCGCTGCGCATGACGGCCGCGTGGGTGCACATCTGCTCGATCTCCGCGAGCAGATGGCTCGACACGAACACGGTCGTCCCGCTGCTCGCGAGGCTCGCGACCAGGGCCCGCACCTCCCGTGTGCCCTGCGGGTCGAGGCCGTTCGTCGGCTCGTCGAGCACGAGGAGCTCCCGAGGGCGCAGCAGCGCGTTCGCGATCCCCAGCCGCTGCTTCATGCCGAGGGAGTAGGCCTTCACCCGCTTGCCGGACGCCGCGGCCAGCCCGACGCGGTCGAGGGCCTCGCCGATGCGGCGGCGCCGCGAGCGCGGATCGGCGTGCGGGTCGGCCGAATCGAGTCGCGCGAGGTTCGCCGCGCCGCTCAGGTAGCCGGCGAAACCGGGACCCTCCACGAGCGCACCGACGCGGGGGAGCACGCCGGCAGCGCCACGGGGCATCGGGGCGCCGAGAAGGCTCGCACTGCCGGCCGTCGGGTTCACGAGCCCCAGCAGCATCCGGATGGTGGTCGTCTTGCCCGAGCCGTTCGGGCCGAGGAACCCGAACACGCTCCCCGTCGGCACCGCGAGCGCGACGCCCTGTACGGCGTCGCGCCCCCGGAACCGCTTGCCCAGACCCTCGGTCTCGATCGCGAGCGGTGCGCTCACCCGGCTGCGGCCTCGAGGGCCGAAGCCGGCACGGCGCCCGCGAGCACCCGCCCGTCGTTCGTGATCAGCACGTTCACCAGGTCGGTGCTCAGGAGGTGCCCGGCGGCCACCTTCGTCGTGAGCCGCTTCACGGTCGCGTTCGACGTGAGGTTCGACGGCACGTCCGTCGCGGGCACCTGCACGATCGAGGCCCAGCCGGAGCCCGTCGTGGTCGGGCGCTTCGACTGCGGGACCGAGCCGCTGTGGTGGTCGGCGCCCGTGACGGTCTTCGTGGTGACCTTGGCGCCCGTCGGGGGCGTGAAGTCGAACCGGGACGCGGCCGGGGTGCTGAAGTCGATGCTCGTGAACCCGGTCTCGAAGGCGGGCGAGGAGGCGTTCCGCGCGAGCACCTGCACGTCGAGCGGCAGCCCCGTCTTCGCGTCGACCGCGATCCGGACGGAGCCGATGGTGGTGGCGCTCGTCTTCGGCGTGAGCACGAGCGTGTACGCGTCGCGGCCGGCGACCCGCTGCGTGCGGTCGACGGCGACCGACGTCGTGCCGCCGACCTTCGCGAGCAGCTCCGGCGCGAGCGCCGACGGTGTCGTGGTCGGGGCCTGCGTCTCCGGTGCGGTGGTGCCGGAGGCGACGACGTGGGTCGCCGTGTCCGCCTTCGAGTCCCACAGCCAGGTGCTGGTCCCGTTGCGGACGACGTCGCGCTCCGCGGACTGGTCGAGCAGCGCGATGCGCGCCCGGGTGGCACCCGCGACCTCGACCCGAGCCGTGTGATCGCCCGCGAGGAGGTTCAACGTCGTCGCGGTGCTCGATCCGCTGCCCGCACCCATCGACGGCACGGCGGGCAGCCCGAGGTTCGAGTGCTCGCTGACGGTGCCGGTGAAGCCGCTGATGTCCTTCGACTTCGCGACCAGCTCGAGCACCTGCTGCGCCGACTTCGTCGGCAGGGTCGGGGGCGCGGCGGCGGCGACGAGCGGGGCGGCGACCACCCCTGCGACCACCACGGGGGCGACGATGGCCGGGATCCAGCGGACGAGACGGTGCTGCATGCGCTGAGGGTACGTCCGCCCGGTGTCCCACGGCGTGCGTCGAGGGCGATCTCATCCCATCGGATGAGGTCACGTTCAGACGAGCGGTCGATCGGCCTGTCAGGCCGCGCGGTCCCTGGCGGACAGCCGCTTCGCGCGCTCCCGCACCGCGGGCCGGAACAGCTCGAGATCCGGGGACGGCATCGGGTCGACCAGCACCTCGAGCACCAGCCCGAGCGCCGCGTCCGGTCGGCCCTGCTCGTGGAGCGCCAGGGCGAGGAAGGTGCGGAGGGACCGGGACCCCGGGAACTCGTCGAGGCCCGCCTCGAGCACCTCGATCGCCTCCCCGATCCGCCCAGCGCGGCGCAGGACGTCGCCGAGCCGGAGGTAGCAGCGGCGCAGCGCCGTCCCCTGCAGGCCGTCGAGGGCGCCGCGGTAGCAGTCGATCGCGCGATCGACGTCGTCGACCTCGTCGTAGGCCTCGCCCGCGGCCTCCAACGCGCCGGGGTGGTCCGGCCAGCGGTCGAGCAGCGCGGCGAATCCGGCCTCGTCGGGGGAGCGGCCCTCGTCACGATCGGCCTGGCACGCCTCGAGCGCCGACATGAGCGCGGGTTCCGTGATCATGCATCCAGTCTGACGCGACCGAGGGCGTGCTCCGTGCGCCCGCGCGGTGCTGCGCGGGTTCCGGCGCATGCCTCCGGGGGATCGTCACGCCGCGTCGTCACTCGGGAACGCCGCTCTAGGCTTGCGCGCGGTCCCGATCTGTTCCCTGCACGGAAGGCAGTCATGGCTGGCACCTACTCATCGATCACCGAGGCGTTCGGGCGCACGCCCCTCGTCCGCCTCAACCGCGTCACCGCTGGCATCGACGCCACCGTCTACGCGAAGCTCGAGTTCTACAACCCGTCGTCCTCGGTCAAGGACCGCCTCGCCATCGCGATCGTCGAGGCGGCGGAGCGCTCAGGCGCCCTCCAGCCCGGCGGCACGATCGTCGAGGGCACGAGTGGCAACACCGGCATCGGGCTGGCCATGGTGGGCGCCGCCCGCGGCTACAAGGTCGTGCTGACGATGCCGGAGTCGATGTCGGTCGAGCGCCGCAAGCTCCTCCGGGCCTACGGCGCCGAGCTGATCCTCACGCCGCCGGCCGAGGGCATGAAGGGCGCCGTCGCCCGCGCCGAGCAGATCGCGGCGGAGCGCCCGGGCGCGATCCTCGCCAAGCAGTTCGAGAACGAGGCCAACCCGGCCATCCATTACGCGACCACTGGCCCGGAGGTGTGGGAGGACACCGACGGCGCGGTCGACGTGTTCGTCGCAGGGGTCGGCACGGGTGGCACCATCACCGGCACCGGCCGCTACCTCAAGGAGCGCAAGCCGGGCGTGCGGATCGTGGCGGTGGAGCCGAAGGAGTCGCCGATCCTGAACGGCGGTGCGCCCGGCCCGCACAAGATCCAGGGGCTCGGCGCGAACTTCGTGCCGCCGGTCCTGGACCGCACCGTCTACGACGAGGTCGTCGACGTCGACATCACCGAGTCCGTCGCGATGGCCCGCCGGCTCGCGACGGAGGAGGGCATCCTCGCGGGCATCTCCTCCGGCACGACGGTGCACGCGGCGCTCGAGGTCGCGAAGCGGCCCGAGAACGCCGGCAAGACCTTCGTCGTGGTCGTCGCGAGCTCGGGCGAGCGCTACCTGTCGACCGTGCTCTTCGAGAACCTGGACGTGTGAGCGCGCTCTCCAGGCTGCTCGAGGACGTCCGCGCCGCACGGCAGCGGGATCCCGCCGCGAAGTCGTCGTTGGAGGTGGTGCTCACCTACCCGGGGCTGCACGCGGTGTGGGCCTACCGGTTCCACCACCGGCTGTGGCTCGCGGGGCGCCGGCTGTCGGCTCGTATCGTCTCCCAGCTCGTCCGGTCCTGGACGGGCATCGAGATCCACCCCGGCGCGACGATCGGCCGCCGCTTCTTCATCGACCACGGCTCCGGGGTGGTGATCGGGGAGACCGCGGAGGTCGGCGACGACGTCACGCTCTTCCACGGCGTCACGCTCGGCGGCACCGTGTGGCGGCCGGAGAAGCGGCATCCGACCGTCGGCGACCGCGTGATCATCGGCGCGGGCGCCACGCTGCTCGGGGCCATCACGATCGGGGCCGACAGCGTCATCGGCGCGGGTGCGGTGGTGCTGCACGACGCACCTCCGCACTCCCTGCTGGTCGGGGTACCGGCCACCGCGCGCCCCCGATCGCCGCTCGACGCCACGGAGCACCACTGGGTCATCTGACCCGCGGGCGCGGATCCGGACACCTCCCGCCGATGCGGAGATCCTGAGCGACACCCCGCATGGATGGTCGTTCCCGCGGCGTGTCGTCGAGGATCTCCGGATCCGCGAGAGGCGCTACTCCTTGACGGCGCCGGAGGCCGTGTTCGTGATCCTGCGCTGGAAGACGACGAAGAGGACCGCGATGGGCACCGTCATGATCGCCGCGGCGCCGAGCTGCACCGGGTAGCGCTTGGCCGCGCCCAGCTGACCGGAGGACAGCGACGCGACGCCCTTCGTCAACGTGTACAGGTCGGGGCTCGACGACGAGACGATGAACTGCGCGAGCTCGTTCCAGGACCCCTGGAACGACAGGATGACGATCGTCACGAGCGCCGGCCGTGCCATCGGCAGCACGACGGACCAGAAGACCCGCAGCGTGCTCGCGCCGTCCACGCGTGCCGCCTCCTCGACCGCGCTCGGGATCGACTCGAAGAAGTTCTTCATGATGAAGACCCCCGCGGCATCCGCGAACAGCGGCACGATCATCCCCGGGTACGAGTCGAACATGCCCAGCTGGTTGATGACGAGGAACTTCGGGATCAGCAGCACGACGCCCGGGACCGCCATCACCGCGACGAGCCCGGCGTAGATCGCGTTCCTGCCGCGGAACCGCAGCCGTGCCAGCGCGTAGCCGGCGGCCGAGTCGAAGAGGGTCCTGGCGATCGTGACGATGACCGTGACGATCGCGGAGTTCGCGAACCACAGCGGGAAGTCCGACTGCGTGAACAGGTAGGAGTAGGCGGCCGTCGTCCAGGTCGGCGGGATGAGGGCGATCGGATCGTTGGAGGCGTCGACCTCCGTCTTGAACGAGGTCGCGATCTCGATGAGGAACGGGAGGATGTACACGAGCGCCAGCCCGGCCAGCACGAGGTAGAGCAGCGGCGCCGTCCGGCGGCTCCGCCGCCTGGGGCCCGCCGCGGGCGCAGGGCGTGCGTCGTCGGCGACGGTCTGCCCCGTCCGGGTCGCGGTGACGGTCACAGCGCACCTCCCTGGCCCGGGCGTGCCGCGATCGCGGCCGCGTCGAGCAGGTCCTCGCGGGCAGGTCGGTACCCGCCGCCGCCGTCGTCCCGGAAGCCCGCGCGGCGCATCCGCCTCGGGGAGACGCCGCGTTCGCGCAGCACCCAGCGCTGGAGCAGCGTGAAGGCGACGATGATCGCGAACAGGATGAACGCGATCGCGGCGGCCTGTCCCCAGTTCTGCTGCTGGAACCCGGCGACGTAGGACAGGTAGGCGGGCGTCAGCGTCGTCTTCTGGGGATCGCCCTGGCTGCCGACGAGGATCTGGTCGAAGACCTGCCAGGTCCCGATGAGCCCGAGCGTCAGGACCGTGAACAGGGTCGGGCGCAGCTGCGGCAGCGTGACCAGCCGGAACCGCTGCCAGGAGGAGGCGCCGTCGACCATCGCCGCCTCCTCCACCTCCTGAGACAGGTTCTGCAGCGCGGCGATGAACAGCAGCATGAACGTGCCGCTGGTCGTGAAGACCACCATCGTGATGATGATGAGCATCCCGACGGACGGACCGGACAGCCAGTCCCACCAGGACACCCCGAGGAACGAGCCGTTCACGAGGAACCCGGGACCGTTCCGGACCCCGATCAGGCCGAGGAGCAGGTGCAGCACGCCGTCCGCGTCCGCGGGCCAGTTCGGCCCGCGGAGGCCGATCGCCCCGAGCACCTGGTTCACCGCACCGGTCGGGTTGAAGAGGAAGAACCACAGGACCGTGATCGCGACGGAGCTGGTGACCGACGGGAAGTAGAACGCGGTGCGGAAGAAGCCCCTGCCCTTCAGCACCCGGTTGTTCACGAGCACCGCCAGTAGCAGCGCCAGCACCGTCTGGGACGGCACCACGAACACGACGAACCACAGGTTGTTCCGCAGCGACGTCCCGAAGTCCGACTCCGCCAGCCCGCCGCCGGAGGTGATCGCGGCGTAGTTGTGCAGGCCGATGAACCGCACGCCCGATGCGAACGGCGAACCGTTCCCGCCCCAGTCGCTGAAGCTGACCCACAGCGCCATCAGGATCGGGACCACGAGGAAGACGAGCAGTGCCAGCAGCGCCGGCGCGGTGAACAGGTAGCCGGCGGTGGCCTGGCCGCCGCGGATGCCGGCACGACGACGTCGCTGCGGCGCCTTCTGGGCGAGCGCGGTCATGAGCGCCTCCTCCTCGTGGTCCCGAGCGTCCGTCAGCCGGTGATGGTGGCGGCGAGGTTCTTCTGCTCGGTCGCGAGCAGGGTCGAGATGTCGAGCGTCTTCAGCCCGGCGAGCTTCGAGTCGAGGTCGCTGACCACGGCCGCGGAGCCGACGGACTTCGGCACGCCCTGGGCGTAGGAGGCGCCGTCGAGGAACGCCGCGAACTGCGGGAACTCCTGCTTCCACGCCGGGGCCGCGGACTGGATCGACGGCATGACGCCGAAGGCCTTCGCGAACGCCATCTGGTCCTGCTGGGTCGTGAGCTGCTCGACGAGCTTCAGCGCGGCCGCCTGGTTCTTGCTCGCGGCGGCGATGCCCCAGCAGTTGGTGAACTGGAGCGTGCCCTTACCTGCCGGCCCGGCGGGCAGCGGCACGACGGCGTACTTGACCGACGGGTAGGTGCTGGTCATCGCGCCCGCGATCCAGTTGCCCTCGATCGTCATCGCGGCCTTCTGCTTCCCGAACGCCTCGCCGCCCCAGCCGGCGCCGACGTCACCCGTGAACTTCCACCAGCCCGCCTTCAGCGCGTTCTGGACGAAGGTGAGGGCCTGCTTGTTGGCGCTGCTGTCGACGGTCGCCTTCGTCCCCGCCGGGTTCGTGAGGTTGCCGCCCGCCTGCACCATGAGCGCGCCGAGTCGCTCGTACTGCGGGCTGGTGACGAGGCCAGCGTGGCCGCCGGTGGTCAGCTTCTTCGCGTCCGCCTCCAGCTGCGCCCACGTCGTGGGGTAGTCGGCGGAGGTGAGACCCGCGGCCTTCCACATGTCCGTGTTGATCTCGAGCTGGAGCGTCGAGAAGTCCTTCGGGGCGCAGTAGAACTTCCCCTGGTAGGTGAAGTTCGTGACGAGCGACGGGTAGAAGTCGCTCTTGTTCTTCAGCTGGTCGCCGTACGCGAGCAGGTCGCCCTGCTTCGCGTAGGTGGCGAAGGTGTCGGAGCCCAGGTAGAACACGTCGGCTGGCTTGTGCGCCGCGAAGCCCTGGCTGAGCTGCTGGGCGAGGTTACTCGCGGCCTGCACGGTCGCCGGCGTGCCGGAGGTCTTCGACCAGTCGGCGACGGCGGACTTCACCGCGTTCGTCTCGGCGTCGCCGGACGAGCCGATCAGGACGGTGAGCGGGCTCTTGCTCGAGGTCAGGCCACCGCCGGACGCGGCGCCGGAGGAGCCGGACGACCCGTTGAAACCCGAGCCGCACGCGGTCAGGGCGAGGACGCCCGCCGCGGCGGCGAGGCCGGTGAGGAGTCGGGGGATGCGACGTTGCATGTGCGTGATGCCTCTCGTGACGGATGGTCAGCCCGCGGCGCGGGCGGACCGGTGTTCAGCGGGGATGCGCTCCCGCGGGGCGGGTCCACCGGTGACGGCGTCGCGCACGACGACCGCCGCTGCGGCGGACCAGGCCTGTGGCCGGCACGCGGCCGGGTAGGGCACGGGGGAGCCGGCGCTGGCCGGGTCACCGCCGTGCAGCTCGGGCATGCGGCCGTCGAAGGCGCGCGAGGCGATGAGCAGGCCCGACGCCAGCCGCGCCGCCTCCTCCGGGAACCCGGCGCGGAGCAGCCCGTGCACGGCGATGGCCGTGTCGTGCGTCCACACGCTGCCGCCGTGGTAGCTGAGCGGCCAGTAGCCGGCCGCGTCGGTGGCGAGGGTGCGCAGGCCGAGCCCCGAGTCGAGCCGCGGATCGAGGAGGAGGGCGGCGACGCGTCGCTCATCGTCGGCGTCGAGGATCCCGGTGCCGAGCAGGTGACCGATGTTGCTCGTCAGGGAGTCCACGGCATCGCCCGCGGCGTCGAGCGCGATGGCCGGATGGCCGCCGTCCGCGTCGTCGATCCAGAACGCGCCGCGGAACCGGGACCTGAGCGCAGCGGCCCAGTCCTCCCAGCGGTCCGCGTCGTCCTCCTCGCCGAACGCGCGCAGCAGGGCGGCGGCGGCGAGCGACGCCTCGTGGGCGTAGCCCTGCACCTCGCAGAGGGCGATCGGGCCCTCGGCGAGCCGGCCGTCGCGCCACTGGACGCTGTCGCCCGAGTCCTTCCAGCCCTGGTTCGCCAGGCCGTGGCCTGACGCGTCGTGGTACGCGAGGAAGCCGCCGTCCGGCACCGACGACGCGAGCCAGCCGAGCGCGCCGTGGAGGGCGGGCAGCAGCTCGCGGACGTCCGCGTCCGGCAGACCCGCGCGCCAGGCGTCGTGCAGGAGCAGGATCCAGAGCGGGGTCGCGTCGATCGTGCCGTAGTACCTGGGCGGCAGCACGGCGCCGTTCGCGAGCGGGTTCTCGCCGCGGCGCAGCTCGTGGAGGATCCCACCCGGGCGCTCGCCCGTCTCGTCGTCGGCGACGGTGCCCTGCAGCCGCGCGAGCACCCGGAGGGTGCCCCGGGCGAGCCGGGTGTCGATCGGCAGCAGCATCCGTGCTGCCCAGATCGAGTCGCGGCCGAACAGGGTGAGGAACCACGGCGCACCCGCGGCGAGGAACACGTCCTCCGGCGCGTCGGGCAGCACGAGCTCGAGCGCCTGCAGGTCGGCGAGCGCACGCGTCGTCCACTCGTCGAGCGCGGGGACCCCGGACGGCGCGATCGCGAGCGTCACCGGAACGGCGGGAGCGGCGACCACCGCGCCCGCGACCTCGGCCCGGACCCGCCAGGACGCGACGGCGCTGCCGTGCGGCGCGACCCTGACCCGGAGGTCGAGCCGCAGGCCGTCGGCGTCGGCGCCGACCGCGAACCCGTCGGCGGTGAGCGTGGCGGCCAGATCGCCCGAACACCACGCGGCCGTCCCCGACCCCACGGCGAAGCGGACGGAGGGCAGCGATGCACCGGACTTCACGACCGGCATCGGGGCGAGATCGGCGGCGAGCCGCACGACGAGATGGACGTCGACCGCGACGTCGCGGCCGGAGGTGACCGTGACGACCTCCGTCATCCCGGCGGGATCGACGGTGCGCACGCGGTCGAGGCGCATCCGCGGGTCGGCCCCGTGATCCGCGTCGAGGCCCCGGAGGAGGCCGGTGAAGGCGAGCTCGGCGGCCCCGCGCCGGTCGGTGCGGATGTGCTCGACTGCGCTGCCGTCGACCTCCACCGCGAGACCGCTGAGCACGCGCACGTCGGCCACGAACAGCCCGTCGATCGCAGCCGACATCGCGCCGTCCGCCCGGCTCCACGCCTGGGCCGGTGCTGCCAGCACGATCTCCGCGTCCTGCAGGAACGGTTGCCTCTTCGCCACGCGGGGGAGCGTAGGACAAATCATTTGATCGATCAAATCCCGAATCGGCGATTCGCAGCGCGCCCTAGGATTCGGGGCGGAACGAACCCGACGAGGAGGCCCGGTGCGTCGACTGCCCACCGTGTCGGACGTCGCCAGCGCGGCGAACGTCTCGAGGCAGACGGTGTCGAACGTGCTCAACACGCCGGACATCGTCCGCGAGGAGACCCGCGCGCGCGTCCTCGCGGCGATCGAGCGACTCGGGTACCGGCCGCACGCCTCCGCCCGTCGGCTCCGCACGCGGGTGAGCGCGACGATCGGGGTCCGGCTCGACCCGGGCGCGGACGGGATGGCCGGCGCGCTGCTCGACCGGTTCCTGCACGCCCTCGTCGAGCACGCCGACGCCCATGGCCTCCGGGTGCTGCTCTACACGGCCGCCGACGAGGACACCGAGATCGCGACGTTCCAGCGGCTGCTCGACGGGTCGGACGTCGACGCGTTCGTGCTCACCTCGACCCATCACGGCGACCGGCGCATCCCGTGGCTCATCGAGCACGAGGTGCGGTTCGTCACGTTCGGCCGGCCGTGGGGCGAGCACGACATGACGGACGCGTCGCACCGGTGGGTCGACGTCGACGGCCGCGCGGGCGTCGCTGCCGCGACCGCCTCGCTGCTCGCCGGTGGCGCGAGCCGCATCGCGTTCCTCGGGTGGCCGGCCGGTTCCGGCACCGGCGACGATCGACGGGCGGGATGGCGCTCGGTCCTGCAGGACGCGGGCGTGCCGGAGGACGAGCTCGTGGCGCTCGACCTCGCCGTCGAGGAGGATCCGCGCGACCTCGGGTTCGCCGCCCGCGCCGTCCGGGCGCTCGACCCGCAGCCGGACGCCGTCGTCTGCGCGAGCGATTCGCTGGCGCTCGGCGCGCGGCTCGCGCTCGGGCCGGGCGTGCCCGTCATCGGATACGACGACACCCCCGTCGCGAGAGCGCTCGGGTTCTCGAGCGTCGCGCAGCCCCTCGACGCCGTCGCCGGCGCGGTCATCGAGCTGCTGCAGCGCGACGACGGTGCCCACCACCGGCTGTTCGCCCCTGCGCTCGTCGAGCGCTGACGGGCGTCGCGTACCGTTGATCCGGTGACGATCCGGCACTCGCCCGCGGCGGAGGCGGATCGACGCCGGCGACGCATCCGGCTCGCGGTGGTGCTCGTGGTGCTGCTGCTCGTCCTCGCGGGTGCATCGCTGCTGTGGCCCCGACCCGCCTCCGGGCCCCTCGGCGTCGCGACGACGGCGCCGACCGCCCCGGCCGGTGTGCTCCAGGGGCAGGTGTCGGCCACGAGGTCCGGGCGGCTCGTCTGCTACACGGTCAGCCGCGACGGGGCGACCTCGGTGCTGCGGTTCGTGCCGGGCTGGAGCGCCGACGCCCGGCTGGGCCTCCACGAGCCAGGAGGCGCGCTGGCCGCCCGGCCGGGCGAGGCCGTCGCGCTCCTCGGGCGGCCCGGCCCTGTGGGTTCGGTCGAGGGCTGTACCGCCGAGGGCCGGGTCTGGACGATCACCGGCGTCCGCGGCCGCGTGTAGTCAGCGCTGCCGCGCCTCGCGCGTGGCCCGATCGTTCGCCTTGCGGATCGCGTCGACCAGCTCGTCCTTGTCCATCGTCGAGCGGCCGTGCACGTCGAGCTTCCTGGCGACCTCCATGAGGTGCTGCTTCGACGCGTTCGCGTCGACGCCGCCCTCGGTCGGATGACGACCGGGCCCGGACTGCGCGGCGCCGTCGTCCGACGGCCCGCGCTCCTCCTTGGCCTCCCAGTGGTCGCCGACCTTCTCGTACGAGTGCTTGAGCGCGGCGTACGCGGTCCGTTGCGCCCGCTGACCGTTCCCGTACTCGTCCTCCGCGGACGCGAGCGTCTCGCTGTAGATCGACTGCGCGTGCTCGTCCGAGCGCTGCAGGGTCGACGGCAGATCCTTCTTCGCCGGCATGATGCTCCCTTCGCCGCCGAAGCTAGGCCGCGAAGCTCCTCACGCGTCCAGCCAGGAGTGAGCGGGTTCCCAGCCGAGCTCGCGCCGGGCCTTGTCGATCGACAGCAGCGTGCCCCTGCCCTCCACCGGTGTCCGGAACGGGACCCCCGGGAAGACCTCGGCCGCGAGCTCGGCGCTCGGTCGACGCATGACCGTGTCGGCGTTCGCGATCACGTACCGCTCGAACCCCGGGCCGCGCACCTCGAGCGCCTTCGCGATCGCGGCCGACGCGTCGCGGGCGTCGATGTAGCCCCAGGCGTTCCACTTCCGCACCCAGGGGTCGTCCTGCCAGGCCTCGAACCCGGCGTAGTCCTCCGGCGCCATGACGTTGGAGAACCGCAGCGCCGTGATCGACAGCTCCGGATCCCACCGGCAGAACGTGAGCGCCATCTGCTCCTCGAGCAGCTTGACCATCGAGTAGGTCGAGTTCGGCAGCGTCACCTCCTCGTCGACGGGGAAGTACTCGGGCGGCACGTCCATCGGCAGACCGAGCAGGGTCTCGCTCGACGCGTACACGATGCGCCGCACCCCGGCCCGGCGCGCGGACTGGAAGACGTGGTGGGTCGCGAGGATGTTGTTCTGGAACGTCGCGACGTCCGGGAGGATGCCGGGCGCCGGGATCGCGGCGAGGTGCACGATCGCGTCGACGCCGTCGTGGTGCTCCTCGATCCCGGCGACCGCGTCGAGCACCTGCCCGGCGTCGGTGAGGTCGATCGGGATGCCCTCGCCGCGCGCCGCGGCCCGGTCGAGGACGATCAGCTCGTGCCCGGAGGTGCGGAGGACGGTCACGGCGGTGGAGCCCAGCTTGCCGCTGCCACCGGTCAGAAGGATGCGCATGGTCCGATGCTCCCGTGCGGCCCCTCGGAGGATCATGATCGCGTGTCCATCGACGCGGGCCGCGGGTACACGGCGGCCGAGGTGCGGGAGGCGGAGCGGCCGCTGCTGGAGGCCGGCGTGCCGCTGATGGCGCGCGCCGCGGCCGGTCTGGCGGGGGAGACGGCGCGGGTGCTGGCGGCGCGGGGCACCCCGCGCGGCTCGGTGCTCGTGCTGGCCGGCAGCGGCAGCAACGGCGGCGATGCGCTCTTCGCCGCCGCATCGCTCGCCGCCCGCGGTCACGTCGTCGTCGTGGCGAGGCTGGGCACGCGGGTCCACGAGCCGGGGCTCCGCGCCGCGCAGCGAGCCGGTGCGGTCCTGCTGCCGCCCGACGCGACCGCCGGCCGCGTCCTCGCCGCAGCGCGGCGATCGGACGTGGTGCTGGACGGCCTGCTCGGTACCGGAGCCGCGGGCGGCCTCCGCCCGCCGGCCCGTGAGGTCGTCGCGCGGCTCGCCGAAGCGCGGCTGCGCGCCGCGGTCGTCGCGGTGGATCTGCCGAGCGGCGTCGACCCGGACAGCGGTGCCGTGCGGCCGCCCGTGCTCGCGGCGACCAGGACGGTCACCTTCGGCGCGGTGAAGGCCGGGCTGCTGGCGCCGACCGCCCGGGCCGTTGCCGGCGACCTGGTGCTCGTCGACATCGGGCTGGAGCCCTTCCTGCCCGACCGTCAGCGCTGAACGGCGACCGTGTGCGGCGCCGCCCAGCAGGAGCTCGTGCGCGCGTGCACGACGCGCGCGTCCTGCGGCGAGAGCCCCGCCCACCGCGTCTCCGGCGCGGAGAGCCGACCGATGCCCTGCGCGTCGACGGAGCCGAGCGTCGACCATCGGACGTCGACCGAGCCGTCGCTGCGGGCCACGGCCTTCGCGACCTCGATCAGCACGCCGCCGTTCTGGTCGTTGCAGTTCACCCCGGTGGTCGACCCGGGCACCGAGGTGCCGATCGCGACCAGGAACGGGCCGCCGTCCTTGCCGAGCAGTCGCACGAGCCGCCCGTCCCGGTAGGAGTACACCGTCGCCCCGCGGCCGTCGTCGAGCACGACGGTGCGGCCGGTCGGGCCGTCCGTGGCGACCATCCAGGCCCGGTGGGTCCCCCCGGCCGGGAGCGGATCCGGGGTGGTGACGACGCCGCCGCCGCTCAGCCGGATGCCGTAGACGTAGGGGGCCGAGGCGGTCAGGAACTCGGTGTCGGGCGTGCCGTCGCCGTCGACGTCCCCGATGGACGCGGTGGAGGCGCCCGCCGGGATCCCGCCCGAGGAGCTGACCGCGGTCGCGGACGGCGACGGGGCGCTCGACGCGGTCGCCGCCGGCATGGTCGCGGGGGTCGACGGCGCGTCGGTCGACGTCGGCCGCGGAGACGCGCTGCTCCCGACCGGCCCTCCTGCCGCGGTGCAGCCGGCGAGCAGTGCCGTCGTCAGCAGGGCCGCCCCGAGCAGTGCCGGTCGGTTCATCAGGTGCCTCCTCAGTGACCGGCGCATCCGGTCCTGATCCGAGATGTCCGGAGGTCGCCGGGGTGTCACGCCGGTCAGTTCGCGTGGTCCTGACCCGTCTCGTGCACGGCGCGGCCCACGCAGCCGGCGGTGCGCCAGTCGTACGGCTTGCTCGTGCTCGGCCCGAACTCCGCGACGTCGTACGCGTGCTCCTGCGCGGGTGTCATCCCGCGATGACCGGAGCGCAGGTCCGCGGTCGCGTCGAAGATCGGGTCGAGCCGGAAGCCTGCCGCGGCCATGCACCCGGTCTCCAGCACCATCTGCTCGATCATCACGGCGGAGAGCCCGCGCGCCTTCCCCCAGGCGCGGATCTCCGCAGCGGTGCGTCGCTGCGCACCGGCGGGGCCGATGGGCTGAGCAGGGGAGGAGGACGGTGTCGCCGTGGTCGCAGGCGCGGCGGGCGCGGAGCCGCTGTGGTGAGCGGGAAGGTGCGCGGGCTGCACCCCGACCAGCACCGCGATCACGACCGCGATCACGGCGAAGGAGGCGAGGAGCTCGACGCGGAGGAGGCGGCTCCGTCGGGGCCGGCCCGAGCTGCTCGCTGCGGCGCCCCGGACGAGCTCCGCGCGTACGGCTGCGGCGAACACCGGGTCCGGATCGGTGCGGGTCATGCGGGTTCCCCTTCATCGGGAGCGGGCCGGGCGGGGTCGTGCTCGGCGAGCAGGTCGCGGAGTCGGCGGCGTGCACGGGAGAGGCGCATCCTGGCCGCGCCCGGCCGGAGTCCCACGGCGGCGGCGGCGTCCGCGTCGGACAGGCCGTCGAGCACGGTCAGCGCGATGAGCGCGGCGTCCTGCGCGGACACGCTGCGGAGCGCCAGGAGGAGCGCGCGCCGCCGCTCCTCCTGCTCGAGCCGATCGACGGCGAGCTCCGCGGCGTCCACGGCGACCTCTCGGGGCAGGCGCGCGATGACCCGGCCGTAGCGGAGGGCGCCCCGGACGCGGTTCCGGCCGAGGTTCGTCGCGGTCGCGAGCAGCCACGGCAGCACGGATCCGTCGACGAGCCGGACCCGGCTCCGGAGCCGCCAGAGCTCGAAGAACGCGGAGGCCATCACCTCGTCGGCCTCCGCCGGCACGGCGACGAGCCGCAGCGCATGCCGGAACACCCGGGCGTGATGCCGGTCGAAGAGCGTGCCGAACGCGCGCTCGTCGCCGGCGAGCGCCGCCGACCAGTCGGCGACGTCGCAGGCCTCGGCGGTCACGACGTCCACACTGAGCGATGTCCGGCCGTCCGCGGCATGTCACATGCCGTCCGGTTCGGCATTCGGCCAGGAACCGCACAGCCGCTGGTGGGACGGTCGAGGGGACGGTGGCGCCGGGCCGCCGACGAGGGGACGGGCATGCCGATTCCGCGGCAGAAGATCGTGATCCTGGGCGGCGGGTACGTCGGCCTCTACGTGGCGTGGACGCTCGAGAAGCACTCCGAGCTGCCGCTCGACGTGACGCTCATCGAGCCCAGGGCGTACATGACCTACCAGCCGCTGCTGCCCGAGGTCGCCGGCGGCCACGTCAGCCCCCGCGACGTCACCGTCGACCTCGTGCAGGCGCTGCCGCACACGAACGTCGTGCGGGGCAGCGTCACCGCGCTCGACTCGAAGGCGAAGACCGTGACGGTCGCGCCGATCGACGGCGGCGAGACCGTGTACGAGTACGACCACGTCGTCGTCGGGCTCGGAGCCGTCACGCGCACCTTCCCGACGCCGGGGCTCGCGGAGCACGGGGTCGGGTTCAAGACGATCGAGGAGGCGGCGCACACCCGCAACACCGTCCTCCTGAACGTCGCGAAGGCCGCCGCGACGACGGATCCGGCGGAGCGGAGGAAGCTCCTCACCTTCGTCTTCATCGGCGGCGGGTACACCGGGGTCGAGGCGCTCGGCGAGCTGTCCGACCTGTCCAAGAAGGCGATCGCCGCCCAGCCGGCCCTGAAGGGCGAGCAGCCGAACTGGATCCTCATCGAGGCGCTCGACCGCGTCGCGCCCGAGGTCGGGCCGGAGCTGTCGGTCTGGACCCTCGGCGAGCTGCGGAAGCGCGGCATCGACGTGCGCCTGAAGACCACGATGAAGTCCTGCGAGAACGCGGTCGCCGTGTTCAGCGACGGGGACGAGGTGCCGTTCGGGATGCTCGTCTGGACCGCGGGCGTCAAGCCGAACCCGGTGCTCGACGCGACGGACCTGCCTCGCGGACCCCGCGGCCACGTCAACACGAGCGCGCGCCTCCAGGTCGTCCGCGAGGACGGCGGCTGGGTGCGCGGCGTGTGGGCCGCGGGCGACAACGCGCAGATCCCGGACCTGACGAAGCCGCAGCCCGCCTGGTACCCGCCCAACGCGCAGAACGCGCTGCGGCAGGCCGTGCTGCTGGGGGAGAACATCACGCGGGCGGTGCGCCACCGGCGCCCCCGCCGCTACATCCACTACAGCCTGGGCACCGTCGCCTCGTACGGCCTGTTCCACGGCGCCGCGAACATCTTCGGCGTCCAGCTGAAGGAGCTGCCGGCGTGGCTCGTGCACCGCGGCTACCACCTGCTCGCGATGCCCACGACCGACCGCAAGGTGCGGATCTTCGCGGGCTGGGTCGCCGATTTCGTGGGTCGGATCGACCTCACGCCGACCGACGACCTCGAGGACCCGACGCACGACTTCCGGGTCGCGGCCGGCGGGAAGTAGCGGCGGCTCGACGCCGCGGAAGGGAGTGCCGATGTCCGACGCACCGAGCGAGTACGACCCGGATCACCCCTCGCAGGCCGAGGGGGAGGATCCGGCCGCGGCGGAGCCCCTGATCGCGCTCGGATCCGAGGGGAGACCCTCGCAGGCCGAGGGCGACGATCCCGACCACCCGGACGAGCACGAGGTGATCGACCCGACCGAGGCCGGCTGACCCGGCCTAGTACCCGCGGAGGCGGGTGATGTCCCTGCGGTCCTTCTTCGTCGGGCGCCCCTTGGCGAGGTCCCGCAGCACCTGCGCGGGCGTCTCGACCTTGGGTGGAGGGGGAGGGGTGCGGTCGTCGACGGCGAGCGCCGCCTCCGGTGCCCCGCCGCGCTTCAGCGGCAGCGCCTTCACGCCGAGGATCTTCTCGTGGGCGAGCGTCGCCCGCACCTCGTCGCCCACCCGCACGAGGTGCGATGGCTTCACCTTCTGCCCGTTGATCGCCACGTGGCCGGCCTTGCACGCCGCGGTCGCGAGCGACCGCGTCCGGTAGACGCGCACGGCCCACAGCCACACGTCGATCCGAGCCGAGTCCGCCATCCACTCCAGTGTCGCCCACCCGGAGACCGGAGGTGGTCGCGATCAGGGCCCGATGGGCGCCCCCGCCGAACGCGTCAGCGGACGCGATCCCGGTGCGCGTCGGCCTCCGCGGCGACGGCCGACCCGGGTCCTGGGGCCTGCGTCTCGGCCACCACGGCCCGCATCACGTCCGCGAGATCGCCGCGCCGGGCGAACGCGGCCCGCTGCCGGTCGGCGGAGCCGCCGCGGGCGAGGGCGGCCTCCGCGAGCGCGCGGACCTCCGACCAGTCGCCGAGCTCCTCCAGCGCATCCCGCAGGTCCGCCACCAGGCGCCGCACCGCGTCCTCAGCCGCGAGCGGCCTCGGGTGGTCGGTGTCGTCGAGGAGCGGACCGCGCAGCCCGGCGCGCGCCGCCTGCCACATCGCCGCGCGGTGCAGCGGGAGCAGCCGCAGGTCGCGGCGCTCGCCGCGCTCGATCGACCGCTCCGCGTCGCGCACCATCGCCCGGAACAACCCGGCGATCAGCACGGCGTCGTCCACGAGCGGGCACGCGTCGCACACCCGCAGCTCGAGCGTCGGCGCGTGCTCGGAGGGGCGGACGTCGAAGTACGCCATCTTCGTGTCCGCGATCACCCCGGAGGCGATGAGGTCGCGCAGCAGCTCGTCGTACGCCGCGGCGTCCGGCAGCGGACCGGTGGACCCCGCACTGGGCCACCGCTGCCAGATCATCGTCCGGATCGAGGCGTACCCGGTGTCGAAGCCGTTCCAGTACGGCGAGCTCGCGGACAGCGCGAGGAGGACGGGCAGGCGCCGGGCGATCCGCTGCGCGATCTCGACCGCGAGGTCGCGGTCCGCGACGCCGACGTGGATCTGGAGGCCGCAGATGAGCTGCTCGTCGACGAGCAGCCGGTACTGCTCCTGCATCCGTCCGTAGCGCCCCGTCGCGGTGAGCTCGACGTCGCGGGAGCCGCTGCGCGGGGCGGTGCCGACCGCGGCGATGCCGAGTCCCTCGCGCGCGGCGACGGCCACGAGGCCGCGGCGCAGGCGCAGCAGCTCCTGCCGCAGCCCGTCGAGCGTGGCGACCACGGCGGCGTTCGTCTCGACGGTCGTGCGCTGGAGCTCCGCCGAGTAGTGGTCGCCCGGCAGCGCCGCGAGCACCTGCGGGGCGCGGGCGGCGAGCTGCCAGCGTTCCAGGTCGACGAGGTGCAGCTCCTCCTCGGCGCCGAGCGTCAGTGCGGCGGACATCGCCGCACAGTAGCCATCGGGGCCGGGACCCACCCGGGTCCATCGGCCCACGTCGGGCCGTTCCTGGGTGGGGTCAGGCGATCCCGGTCGTGCCGAGCAGCAGCCCGATGGACCAGGTCGCCGCGAGGGCGAGGCCGCCGCCCACCAGGGTGCGGATCGTCGGCCGCAGCGCGGGCGCGCCACCGAGCCTGGCCCCGGCCGCGCCGGTCAGCGCGAGCGCCACGAGCACGACCGCGACGGTGACGGGCACCCGCGCGGCGCCCTGCGCGACGAGCACCGCGATGAGCGGCAGCACCCCGCCCGTGAGGAACGCGCCCGCGGAGGCGAGCGCCGCCGCCCACGGGTTCGAGCCGCTCTCGATCTGCGCCGCGCGCTCGCCGTCCCGCTGGCTCGAGACGGAGACGTACTCGCCGAGTGCCATCGACACGGCACCGCCGATGAGGGCCGCGAGCCCGGCGACCAGCACCGCACCGTGGGCCGCGGAGGCGCCCGCCACACCGACGACGATGGCCGCGACCGACACGATGCCGTCGTTCGCCCCGAGCACCCCGGCGCGGAGCGTGTTGGCGCGTCCGGAGACGGCGCTCCCGTCGGCGGGAGCGCCGTGCGTGAGGACAGCGAGCAGGGAGGTCATGGCGTCATCGTGCCGGGTCCGCCCCGCCGCCCGCCAGCAAGGCGAGGCAAGCCTCACCCGCTGATCAGAGGCGGGTTCTCCGGGAGCCCAGGCGCCCCCGGGTAACGTCGGTCGCCGTGGCCCCGCACCATCCGTATCCCGTCCTCCACCCCCCGCAGCTGGTCCTCCTCCGGCACGGTGAGACCGAGTGGAGCCGGACGGGCAAGCACACGGGGAGCACGGACATCCCGCTGACCGATGAGGGGGAGCGGCGCGCGAGCGCGCTGCGTCCCGTGCTCGCGGACCGCCGCTTCGGGCTCGTACTGTCGAGCCCGCTGCAGCGCGCCGTCCGCACCGCGGAGCTCGCCGGGTTCGCGGGCCGCATCGAGCTCACGGACGACCTCGTCGAGTTCGACTACGGCGCGTACGAGGGCCTCACGTCCGCGGAGATCGCGGAGATCCGGCCCGGGTGGGATCTGTGGCGCGACGGTGCGCCGGAGGGGGAGACCGCCGCGGCGGTCCGCGTGCGGGTCGAGCGGGTGATCGCCAGGGCGCAGACGGTGCTCGACGACGGGCACGACGTGCTGCTCGTCGCGCACGGTCACGTGCTCCGCGCGCTCGCCGCCGCCTGGATCGATCTGCCGCCCGAGGGCGGTGCGCGCCTCGTGCTGTCGACCGCGGGCCTGGCGGAGCTCGGCTACGAGCATGAGAATCGCGTCATCGACCTCTGGAACGCCGCATGAGCGAGCGGGAGGAGGCGCTCGCCGGGCGCCGGTTCGGCGCCGCCGCCGACGCCTACGTCGCCGGGCGGCCCGACTATCCGGCGGCGATCGTCTCCTGGCTCGTCGGCGACGCGACGGCGGTGGCCGACGTCGGGGCCGGAACCGGCAAGCTCACCGCGGCGCTGGTGCGAGCCGGTCGGTCGGTGACCGCGGTCGAGCCCGACGCGGCGATGCTCGCGGCGCTCATCCGCGAGGTGCCGGAGGCGCGGCCGCTGCGCGGTTCGGGAGAGGCGCTCCCGCTCGCCGACGGGTCCGTGGACGCGGTCGTGTACGGCCAGGCCTGGCACTGGGTCGACGTGCCGCGCGCCTCCGCTGAGGCCGCCAGGGTGCTGAAGCCCGGTGGGACGCTGGGACTCGTCTGGAACGTCCGGGACACGGCCGTCGGCTGGGTGGAGGAGCTCGGGACGGTCATCCGCGGCAGCGCGGCCGAGCGCATGATCGAGACCGACTCGGTCGCGGTAGCGCCGCCGTTCGGGCCGCTCGATCGGATGGATCTGCGCTGGCACCGCAGCATGACCGTGGAGGAGCTCGTCGCGATGGCGGCGTCGCGGTCCTACGTCATCGCGCTGCCGCCTCCCGAGCGCGAGGGCGTGCTCGCCGGCGTGCGGGAGCTGATCGCGTCCCACCCCGACACGGCCGGCCGCGACATCATCGAGCTGCCGTACGTGACGAGCGCGTTCCGCGCCCGCCGCCCCTGAAGGCGGCTCGGGACGGCGGCGCTCGGGGTGGTCTCGAGGCGCGGGGATGCCGGCGGCGGTCAGGGGGTCGGTGTGCCGCCGTTGACGGCGAGCGTCGCGCCGACGACGAAGCTCGACTCCGGTGAGCTGAAGAAGACGTACGCCGGTGCGAGCTCCGCCGGCTGCGCGGCGCGTCCGAGCGGCGTGTCCGAGCCGTAGCCGGCGATCTCCTCCGCGGGGATGCCCTTCGAGACCTGCAGCGCCGTCCACGTCGGCCCGGGCGCGACGACGTTCACGCGGATGCCCTGCGCGGCGAGCTGCTGCGCCATGCCCTTGCCGAGGTTGTTGATCGCGGCCTTCGTGCTGGCGTAGTCGATGCGCTCCGGGGACGCCTGGTAGGTCTCGAGCGAGGCCGTGAGCACGATCGTGGAGCCCGGCGGCAGCAGCGGCACCGCGGCCTGCACGATGCGGAACGCGGCGAAGACGTTCACCTCGTAGGTCTCCACGAACTGCTCGTCGGGCAGCTCCGTCAGGTCCTTCGACGTGATCTGCTTGCCCGCCACGAGCGCGAGCGCGTCGAGGCCCCCGAGGGCCTCGTGCGCCCGGGTGACCAGATCGCGGCAGAACGCCGGGTCGCGGAGATCGCCCGCGATGCCGACGCCGGTGCGGCCGGCGGCGCGGATCTGCTCGAGCACGTGGTCCGCGTCGGCCTGCTCCGATGGCAGGTGGACGATCGCGACGTCGGCACCCTCCCGCGCGAACGCGATCGCCGTCGCACCGCCGATGCCCGAGTCGCCGCCCGTGACGAGCGCCTTCCTCCCGGTCAGCCGTCCCGTGCCACGGTAGGAGCGCTCGCCGAGGTCGGGGACCGGGGTCATGGCGGACTGGACACCCGGTTCCTCCTGCAGCTGATCGGTCGGCGGGTCGATCACGGGGAAGCGCGTGCGCGGGTCGTCGAAGGTCAGCTGGTCGCTCATGGGCCGAACCTGCCAGCCGGGTCTGGGCACGCTGTCCGCGCGTGCTGTGCACGGGGTGGGCGTGCGCCGTGCGGGGACCGGCAGGATCGTCGGGGGAGGAGGACGGGATGTCGATCGTGCTCGCGCTGCTCGGCGCGCTGATCTACGGCGGCGCCGACTTCTCCGGCGGTCTCGCGAGCCGCAGGGCACCGGCGCTCGCGGTCGTCTTCGGCGGTCAGCTCGCCGGCACGGCGGTCCTCGGGGTGCTCATCCTCGCCGTGCCCGGCCGGTTCGACGCCGCGTCCGTGCTGTGGGGCGCGGCCGCGGGGCTCAGCGGCGGCGTCGCCCTGCTGCTCTTCTACCGGAGCCTCGCCACCGGGGCCATGACCGTCGTCGCACCGCTCACCGCCGTCATGTCCGCGATCGTGCCCGTCGTGGGCGGGATCGCCTTCGGCGAGCGCCCGTCGGTGCTCGCGCTGGCGGGTGTGGCGCTCGCCGTCGTCGCGGTCGTCCTGGTGAGCGCCGAGCACGGGCGCCTCCCGACCCCCGCGATGCTCCGCGGGCGCGCGATCGCGGGTCCGCTGCTCGCCGGGGCCGGGTTCGGTCTGCTGTTCGTGCTGCTCTCCCGCGCCGCGCCGGACACCGGGTTCTGGCCGCTCCTCGGCGCCCGTGCCGCGTCGCTCACCCTGTTCGCCGTGGTGGCGCTGGTCGCGCGCCGGTCGCTCGTGCCGCGGGCCGCTCCGCCTGCGCTGGTGGTCGCCTCCGGGGTGGGCGACATGACCGCGAACCTGCTCTTCGTGGTCGCGTCCCGGCTCGGGCTGCTGTCGATCGTCGGCGTGCTGCTCGCGCTCTATCCCGCGGCGACCGTGCTGCTCGCGATGCTGCTGCTCCGGGAGCGGCTGCATCCGGTGCAGGTCGCCGGTCTGGCGGTGGCGGGCAGCGGCGTCGTGCTCATCGCGCTCGGCTGATCGCGCCCCCGCCGCCTGAGCGCTCGGCGCGCTCGAGCGGGGCCCCGCTACGGTCGCGGCGTGCAACGGATCCTGTTCGGCGAGCAGCTGGGACCGGTCTTCGACGACGGCGACGAACCGGTGCTACTCGTCGAGTCGCTCGCGGCGTTCCGCGCCCGCCCCACGCACCGGCAGAAGGCCCACCTGTACCTCTCCGCGCTGCGTCATCGGGCGCAGGAGCTCGGCGACCGGGTCGAGCTCGTGCGTGCCCCGACGTTCCGGGAGGCGCTGCGCGGCCGCGACCTCGTCGCGGTCGATCCGCCGTCGTTCGCCGCCAGGCGGTTGGTCCGCGAGCTCGGTGCGACGATCCTGCCGAGCCGCGGGTTCGTCACGAGCGAGGAGGACTTCGCGTCCTGGGTCCGCGGTCGGGACGAGCGGGGGCTCGTCATGGACACCTTCTACCGGTGGGTGCGCCAGCGCGAGGGCATCCTCATGACGAAGGCGGGCAAGCCCGTCGGCGGCCGGTTCAGCTACGACGCCGACAACCGGCAGCCGCCGCCGAAGCGCGAGCGCCTCGAGCTCCCGGAGCCGTGGTGGCCGCGTGAGGACGACATCGACCGGCAGGTGCGGGACGACCTCGACCGGTGGGAGCAGGACGGCACGGTGCGGTTCATCGGCGCGGACGGCCCCCGTCGATTCGCGGTGACGCATCGGGAGGGCCGGCGCGCGCTGCAGCACTTCGTGCGGCACCGCCTCCCGTCGTTCGGCCCGGTCGAGGACGCCACGCTCGCCGCGGACTGGACGATGGCGCACTCGCTGCTGAGCGTCCCGATGAACCTCGGGGTGCTCGACCCGCGGGAGGTCGTCGACGCGGCGCTCGCGGCCTACGCGGACGGTGCGGCGCCGCTCAACTCGGTGGAGGGGTTCGTGCGCCAGATCGTGGGCTGGCGGGACTGGATGTGGCATCTCCACTGGCACCTCGGCGAGCGGTACGTGCATCGCAACGCGCTCCAGGCGCGCCGCCGGGTGCCGGACGCGATCTGGGAGCTCGACGCGGCCGCCATCGAGGCGAACTGCCTGTCGTCGGTCGTCGCCGGGGTGCACGAGCACGGCTGGGCGCACCACATCCAGCGGTTGATGGTGCTCGGCAACTTCGCGCTCGAGCACGGCTGGTCGCCGGCGGAGACCACTGCGTGGTTCACGGGCGCGTTCGTGGACGGCACCTCGTGGGTGATGCCCACGAACGTCGTCGGGATGAGCCTCCACGCCGACGGCGGCGTCGTCGCGACCAAGCCGTACGCCTCCGGCGGCGCGTACATCGACCGGATGACCGACTACTGCGGAGGCTGCCGATTCGACCCGAAGGTGCGGGTGGGGGAGGACGCCTGCCCGTTCACCGCCGGATACTGGGCGTTCCTCCACCGGCACCGGGAGCGGTTCGCGGGCAACCCGCGGATGGCGCAGCCGCTCGCCGGCCTCGGGCGGCTGAAGGACCTCGACGCGGTCCTCGAGCAGGAGGCGCACCGCACCCTCTGGTGAGTCTTCGTCGTTCAGGAGAAACGCCGGCGAAGCCGCCGTTCCTCCTGAACAACGAGACCTCAGAGGTCGATGAGGACCTTCCCGACGGTGCCGGCCGCGACCGCGGCGTGCGCCTCGGCGGTGCGCTCGAGCGGGAAGCGGGTGATCGGCAGCCCCGCGTCCGCACCGACGCGCAGCGCGCCCGCCTCGACCGCTGCCCGGACCCCGGCGACCGCCGCGTCCTTCTCCGCGGGCGGCGTCGTGTAGGTGAGCAGGAACCGCCAGCGCAGGTTCTTCGCCATGAACGGCCGGATCTGGAACGCGAGCGGGTCCGGATCGTCGGTCGCGTACACGGCGATCGTGCCGCCCGGCGCGAGCACCGCGGCGTCGAGCTCGGCGTTCGCATTCGGGTTCACCTCGACCACCAGGTCGACCCCGGAGGGAGCCAGTCGAGTGATCGCGGCCTCCGCGTCCTCGGCCCGGTAGTCGACGACGTCGTGGGCGCCCGCGGCGCGGGCGAGCGCCGCCTTCTCGGGCGAGGACACGGTCGTGATCACCCGGGCGCCCGCCCAGACCGCGAGCTCGATCGCGGCGTGCCCGACCGCGCCCGCGCCGCCCGCGACGAGCACGGTCCTGCCCTCGAGCTCGCCGGGCGCGAGCGGCAGCGGCACCGGCTGGTCGGCCCGCAGCGCCAGGTGCGCGGTGAGCGCCGGGATGCCGAGGGAGGCGCCGAGGTCGAACGACGCCGAGTCGGGCAGCAGCACGGCCTGGCGCTCCGGCACCACCGTCAGCTCCTGCGCGGTGCCGTCCGGGCGGCGGTACGCGGCGTCCCAGACCCAGACCCGGTCGCCCACCTCGAACGCGCTGCCCGCGCCGACGGCGTCCACGGTCCCCGCCCCGTCCTGGTTCGGCACCTGCTCGCCGCCGCCGTGCGAGTCGCGCGACTTCCAGTCGGTCGGGTTCACCCCGGACACCGCGATGCGGACCCGTACCTCGCCCGGGCCGGGCTCACGGGCCTGCCGGTCGACGAGGCGCAGGACCTCGGGGCCACCCGCGTCGGAGTAGACGATCGCTCGCATGCCTCCAGTGTCCCGGGTGGCCCCGGGGAATCGCCCGACCCGTCAGCCGAGGCGGGTGGCGGCGTAGTGGGTCATCGCGTCCCGGTAGTAGGCGGCGAGTCCCGGTGCGACGCGCTCGTAGACGACGCGGAACCGGTCGTCGTCGACGTACGTCGCGCCGAGCCCCGCGAACGCCTGGGCGGTCGGGGTCCACATCGTCGCGACCCTGGCGTGCAGCGCGCCGATCTCCCGCTGCACGGCGTCGGCCTCGACCGGTTCGCCCGCGGCCATCAGCGCGGCCATGCGGTGCATCTCCGCGACGTACTCGTCCTTCAGCGCGGCCTTGTCGTCCTCCGACATCGCCGCGACCCGCGCCGCGCTGCTCGCGGCCTGCTCGGGCCAGCGCTGACGCGCCTCCTCCGCGTAGGCCTGCTCGTCGAAGCCGTCGAACAGCTCGGCCGCATCGGTCTCGCTCATGGGTTCGTTCCTCTCCAGTCGGGTGATGGTGCGACCGACGGTCGCCGCCATCCGGGTGAGCCGGTCCCGCTCCGCGAGCAGCCGGCCGTGGTGCTCGCGCAGCGTCGCGAGCTCGTCCTGCTCGGCGTCGAGCACGGCGCCGATCTCCTTCAACGGCAGGCCGAGCGCCCTGAGCAGCAGCACCCGCTGCAGTCGCAGCAGCGCGTGCTCGTCGTAGCGGCGGTACCCGTCGCTGCCGAACGCGGTGGGCCGCAGGAGGCCGATCGCGTCGAAGTGCCGCAGCGTCCTCGCCGTCACGCCGGCCGAGCGGGCGACGTCGACGATCGACCACAGCACGGGCGGCGCTCCGCCCTCGTCCCTGTCCATGCTCCGACCGTAGGGACTGCCGTCGCGGCAACCGCAAGCGTCGCCCGGCTGCGGAATGCGACACTTCCCGCATGGCGCGGCTGCTGGTGATGGTGAACGCCGTGTCCGGCGGCGGTCGCGGCGGATCCGCGGGCGCGCGCGCGGTCGCGGCGCTGCAGGAGGCGGGCCACGACGTCCGGCGCGTGGAGGCGGCGGACGGCGCCGAGGCCGAGCGGATCCTCCGGGACGCGGTGCGCACCGCCGCTCCGGACGCGGTGGTCTCGGTCGGCGGCGACGGCACGCTCCACGCGGCGGTCAACGCGCTCGCCCGCACGGGCGTGCCGGTCGGCATCGTGGCGACCGGCACCGGCAACGACGTGGCGCGCTGCCTCGGCCTGCCGCACGACGACCCGGAGGCGGCCGTCGCGCACCTCGTCCGCGTGCTCGCCGAACCCGAGCCGGCCGTCCGGGAGATCGACGCGGTGCGCGTGAGCACCGGCCGCTGGTTCGTCGGGATGCTCTCCGCCGGGTTCGATGCGGCCGTCAACGAGCGCGCGAACCGGATGACCCGGCTCTCGGGCACGCCGCGCTACGTGCTCGCCGTCCTGCTCGAGGTGGTGCGGCTGCACGCCCGCCGCTACCGGGTGACGATCGACCGGGACACCCGGCACCTGGACGCCGTGCTCGTCACCGTCGGCAACACGGCCAGCATCGGCGGGGGGATGCGCCTCGCGCCGGACGCGGTCGTGGACGACGGCCTCCTCGACGTGCTGGTCGCGACGCCGCTGTCCCGCGTCGAGCTGCTCCGGCTGTTCCCGCGGGTGTTCCGCGGCACGCACGTGGGCGACGAGCACGTGAGCATCGAGCGCGGCCGGGTCATCACGATCGACGTCGACGACCGGGGGCCCGCGCCGATGACCTACGCCGACGGCGAGCGGTTCGGGCCGCTCCCCGTGACGCTCGAGGTCGTGCAGCGCGCCCTCCGGATCCTCGGATGAGTACCGTCGACCGGGTGCAGGAGGAGGTGCGCTGGGTCGCCGCGGACGATCCGGTGCTGCGTCCGCTGATCGAGGACCTCGCCCGGGACTACGACGCCCGCTACGAGCCGACCCGCGGCGTCCCCTCGTCCGCCGAGCTGACGCGGTACCCGCCCGAGGCGTTCGCCCCGGCGCAGGGCGGTGCATTCCTCGCGATCGTGCAGGACGGGCAGATCGTCGCCGGGGGCGCGCTGAAGCGCGGGGGCACGGATGCCGACGGCCGCCCGCTCGCGGAGTTGAAGCGCATGTGGACCCGTGGGGACCGCCGCAGGCAGGGGCTCGCCGGTCGGGTCCTCGCGCTGCTCGAGGCCCGCGCGGCGGAACTCGGCTACACCGCGATGGAGCTCACGACGGGCGCCAGGCAGCCGGAGGCGGTGGCGCTCTACCTCCGGCACGGCTGGATCCCCGACTTCGACCCGACCGTGCCGCAGGACGCCGCCGCGTATCTCCGCTTCACGAAGCCGGTGGCGTGACCGGCCGCGCGACCACCGGGCTGGAGTAGGCGACGCTGGTCGTCAGTCGCCGGCGAGGACCTCGGACGCGCCGCGCACGAGCTCCCCGGCGCCGCCGCCCCGCTCGAGGACGCCGCCGAGCGCGGCCACGAGGGGCGCGGTGCCGTCCCCGAGCCGCACGTCCGCGGCGCGGAGCAGCGATACCGCGTGCAGCGCCTCGATGGCGAGCAGGTCGGACGCGGCGTCGATCGCGTCGTGGGTGCTCCGTGCCGCGGTCCAGCCCCAGGTGGCGTAGTCCTCGACCTCGGACAGCACGACGTCGTCGAGGCTGACCGGCGCCGCGAGCCGACGGAGGTCGTTCAGCCGCTCGGCGCCGGTGTAGGCGAGCAGGCCCGGGATCCCGGCACGGCCCTCCGCTCGCAGCGGTCGCGCGAGCGCCGAGAGCACGGCCGTGCGCCGGGTGGCGAGCCGCCCCACGTGGGCCAGGGCGAGCCGGACCGATTCGAGCCCGAGCACCAGGTCGGGGGAGGCGAAGTTGCCGTTCGGCACGACCGACCGGGTCTCGACGTCCACGAGGGGGTTCTCCGCGCGCACCACGAGCGCGTCGTCGACCGCCACCGCGAGGTCCTCCGTGCGCTCCGCGAGCGCGCCGTGCACCTGCGGGGCGCAGCGGAACGACAGCTCGTCCTGGGTGCGCCGATCCGCGTCGTCGTGGAGGAACGAGCCCTGCAGCAGCTCCCGGACCGTGAGCGCCGAACGCCACGCGCCGCCGCCCTCGACGTCGTCGAACACCGTGCTCGAGTACGGGCCGAGGTCGCCGGAGGGACGGTGCGCGCCCGCCGCCTCGAGCGACAGCGCGAACGCGCGATCCGCGACCGCGCCGAGCTCGTCGAGGCGGGGCTCCGCGAGCACCGCCGACCCGAGCGTGAACGTGTTCGTGTTGAGGAGGGAGAGGGCCTCGTGCGTCTCGAGCTCAAGGGGCACGAGTCCGGCGTCGGCCAGCGCCTCCGCACCGGAGCGCACCTCGCCGTCGCCGTCGATCACCGCGCCCTCGCCGATGAGGACCTGGGCGACCGCGGCGTTCAGGGCGAGGTCCGCCATCCCGACCGATCCGCGGTCGGGTACGAACGGCACGACGCCTGCGGTCAGCAGCCCGATGAGCGCGTCGGCGACCTCCGGCCGGACGCCGCTGCCGCCGAGCGCGAACTGCGCGACCCGGACCGCGATCGCCGCGCGGACGATCAGCGGCTCCACCGGATCGCCGATGGCGCCGGCGTGGTTCCTGATCACCTGCAGCTGGAAGCGGGCCTGGTCGTCGACCTCGTCGTCCGCACCGGCCCCGAGCCGCCGGGTCGCGCCGTAGACGGCCGCTCCCTTCTCCACCGCCTCGAGCAGCACCGCGCGGGAGACCGCGAGCCGTGCCCTGGCCGCCGCGCCGAGGCGGACCGTCGCGCCGGCGGCGATCGCGAGCACGTCCTCCGCGCTGAGCGGTTCCGTGGCGATCGTGAGCTGGAACGGCGAGCCCGGCGCGGCCATCAGCGTGCGCCGAGGTTGCCGCGGAGCGTGGTCGCGGGCAGCTCCCGCCGCAGCAGCCCGGCGTCGCGCAGCGCGGGCACGAGCGGGTCGAGCGTGCGGTGCACGTGGGCGGGGTGGACCTGGCCGGTGAACAGGAAGCCGTCGGCGCCGCTGCCCTCCGCGAGCTCCCCGAGGCGGTCGGTGATCTGCGTCGGTGTGCCGACGATCGCGAGCCCGTCCGCCTTCGCCCGCGTCGCGAGCACCTCGCGCAGGGTCGAGCCGGCAGGCGCGCTGCGGACGAAGTTCTCGAGCGTGCCCCGGTTGCTGTTCGTCTCGAACGACGGCAGCGGCGCGTCGAGCTCGAACTCGGCGAAGTCGACGCCCGTCAGGTAGGAGATGGACTGCAGCTGCTCGTCGATCGCCGCCTGCGTCAGCGCCGCCCGGTCCGCGCGGACGCGCTCCGTCTCCTCCGCGTTCGCGGTGGGGATCGGGTTCACCACGAACAGCACGGTGATCGCGTCCGGGTCCCTGCCCGCGTCCACCGCAGCCTGGCGCACCTGGTCCCGGTGCGCCTTCATGCGCTCGGGGGTGGAGGCGAGCGCGAGCACGACGTCGGAGTGCTTGCCGGCGAACGCCTGACCCCGGCCGGAGGCGCCCGCCTGGATCATCACCGGCTCCTCCTCGGGCGGCAGCGCGTTCAGCGGTCCGCGCACCCGGAAGAAGCGGCCCTCGTGGTCGATCGTGTGGACCTTGGTGAAGTCGGCGTAGACGCCTCCTGCCACGTCCTCGACGACGGCGCCCGGTTCCCAACTGCGCCAGAGCGCCCGGACGACGTCGACCCACTCGTCCGCCCGGTCGTACCGCAGGTCGTGCTCGGTCTGCTTGTCGAGCCCGTAGTTCTGCGCCGCGAGGTCGGAACCGGAGGTGACCACGTTGAAGCCGAGCCGTCCGTGCGCGAAGTGCTGCAGCGTCGCGAGCAGCCGGGCGGCGGTGTACGGCTCCCAGAAGCTCGCGGAGATGGTCGGGACGATCCCGATCCGTTCGGTCACGCCGAGCAGGTACGGGACGAGCGGGAAGGGGTCGTGCTTCGGCACGAACCGCGCCGCCGCGAGGTTCACCTCCGCGGTGCCGCGGTAGGTGTCCGGCACCGCGACGCCGTCCTCGATGATCAGCAGGTCGAGCGCCGCGCCCTCGAACGCGCGGACCGCGTCCTGGTAGACGGCCGGCTGCTTCCAGTCGTAGCCGATCCCGTACGTCGGGTCGCCCCAGCCCTGCACGCCGAACCCGGCGCCGAGGAACCAGCCGAAATGGATGCTCATCGAGACAGCTCCGTGAGGTAGTTGGTGGCGGAATCGGGGGAGACGGCGACGATCACGTCGTGCGGACCGAGCCCTGCGGCGAGCTCGAGCGCCGCCGCGACCGCGAGGCCGGACGAGGGACCGAGCAGCAGCGCCTCCTCCTCGGCGAGGCGTCGCAGGGCCGCGAACGCGGCCTCGTCCGGGATCGTGCGGATCTCGTGGGGGACCGCGGTGTCGAGGTTCCTCGGCCAGTGGCTGCTCGGCCAGGTGGTGCCGACCCCCTCCACGCGGATCGTGCCCGACGGTCCACCGGCGTAGGTCGAGCCCGCGGGGTTCGCGCCGACGACGCGCACCCGGTCGTGCGAGACCTCGCGGAGGTAGCGGCCGGTGCCCGAGATGGTGCCGCCGGTGCCGATGCCCGCGACGAGATGGGTGATCGCCCCGCCGGTCTGGCGCCAGATCTCCGGGCCGGTGAAGCGGTAGTGCGCGCCCGGGTTCGCCGGGTTGTCGTACTGGTGGCTGCGCCAGCCGCCGCGCTCCGCGGCGATCCGGTCGGCGACCGCCCGCGGGTTGCCCGGGTCGTCCGGGCCGGCCAGCCAGTCCGCCTCGACCAGCTCCGCGCCGTAGAGGCGGAGCAGGGTGAGCTTCTCCGGCGACATCGCGCCGCCGTGCACGATCACGACGGGATGACCCGTCAGCCGGCCGACGAGCGCCAGGCCGATCCCGGTGTTGCCCGAGGTCGACTCCACGATGGGCGCATCCGGAGCGAGCGCGCCGGACGCCTCGGCGTCCTGGACGAGCGAGAGCGCCGGCCGGTCCTTCGCGCTGCCGCCGGGGTTCCTGCCCTCGAGCTTCACGAGCACCTGCGGGCCGCCTGCGGGGGAGAGCCGCCGGAGCCGCACGATCGGGGTCTCGCCGATGAGGTCGAGGACCGAGTCGGCGACCCCCGGCAGCGCGGGCGGAGCGGGGGCGGACGTGGAGGCCATCCCCGCCACGGTACGTCCGTCGCCGGGTCGCGCTCCCGAGTGTGACGTCCCGTTGCAGGGGAGCGCGGTCAGCCCTCGCGGAGCCGCTCGAGCAGCGCGGCCTTGGGCAGGTTCGAGGTCCCGGTGAGCCCGCGGCGCTTCGCCTCGGCGCGCAGCCGGAGGAGCGTCCAGGTCTCGTTCGGCCCGTCGTCGGCCGGCTCCTCCGGCAGCGGGGGAGTCAGGTCGGGCGCCTCCGTGGAGGGCTGGTCGGCGGCGCCGACGGCCTCCACCTCGGCCTCGGTCTCGGCGACGATCTCGTCGAGCTCCTCCGCGACCGCCTCCGCCTCCGCCGCCTCGCTGGCGGCCTGCGCGAGCTCCGCGTCCACCACGGCCTCCTCGACCGTCGCGACCACGGCCGCGTCGACGATCGCCTCCTCGAGCGACTCCTCGATCACCTGCTCGTCACGACGGTGGAAGTCCGCGATCTGCTGCTCGAGGGCCTCGACCCGCCGCTCCGCGTCGGTCAGCTTCGCCTCGGCGCTGCGCAGCGCGAGCCGCAGCAGGTCGGCCTCGCTCGGGCCGGCCTTCGGGGCAGGTGCTCCGGCGGCGACGGCGGCGGTCTCCGCCTTCTCCGCCGACTTCACGGCTTTGTCGGCCGACTTCCGCGCCCGCTTCGCCTCGTCGATCAGGGCGGCGAGCTTGGCGGTCGCTCTCGCCCTCGCCTTCGCGGCCGCCTTCCTCTCGGCGTCCTTCTTCGACTTCTTGGAGGTCTTCGACTTGGCCATCTGTGCTCCTGCGGGGGAAACGGAGGGGTCGGCGTGTCGCCGGTCCCCACGCTACCGAGGCGGGAGCCGGCTCAGAAGACGAATCCGTCCGGGAAGGGATCGGTGGGGTCGAGCACGTACTCGGCCCGTCCGGTGATCCACGCCCGTCCCGTGATCGTGGGGACGACGGCGCGCCGGCCCGCCACGGACGTCTGCGCGACGAGCCTCCCCACGAAGCGGCTGCCGATGAAGGACTCGTTCACGAAGGCGTCGCCGATGGCGAGCTCGCCCCTGGCGTGCAGCTCGGCCATCCGCGCCGACGTGCCCGTGCCGCAGGGCGAGCGGTCGAACCATCCGGGGAAGATCGCCATCGCGTGCCGCGAGAGCCGCGCGTCCGACCCGGGGGCGATGAACTCCACGTGGTGGCAGTGGTCGATCCCCTCGATCTCCGGGTGGTGCGGAGGCGCCTGCTCGTTGATCGCGGCCATGATCGCCAGCCCGGCCTCGACGATCTCCCGCTGGCGGCCGCGATCGAACGGCAGGCCCACCGCATCGAGGTCCACGAGCGCGTAGAAGTTGCCGCCGAACGCGACGGAGTACGGCACGCGACCGAGCCCGGGCACGTCGATCTCCGCGTCCAGCCGGTCCACCCAGCTCGGCACGTTCTCGATGGTCACGGCGTCGGCGTGCCCGTCCGACACCGCGACGGACGCGACGACGAGGCCGGCGGGGGTGTCCAGCCGGATGGTGGTCACCGGCTCGACGACCTCGACGAGCCGCTGCTCCACGAGCACGGTCGCGACACCGATGGTGCCGTGCCCGCACATGGGCAGGCAGCCGGAGACCTCGATGTACACGACCCCCCAGTCGCAGTCGTCGCGGGTCGGCGGCTGGAGGATCGCCCCGCTCATCGCCTGGTGGCCGCGGGGCTCGTCCATGAGGAAGTGCCGCAGGTGATCCAGGTGGGCCATGAAGTGCAGGCGCTTCTCGTTCATCGTCGCGCCGGGGATCTCGCCGACCCCGTCGACGACCACCCGGGTCGGCATGCCCTCCGTGTGCGAGTCGATCGCGACGATCGACCGGCTCGGTCTCATCGGGACGGCCGGAGCGCCGCACCCGCGGCGAGTGCGCGTTCGGTGTCCCGACGGACGATCGCCTGCTGCGCCTCGCTGAGCGGGCCGCGCGGGGGCCGCGTCGGGCCGCCGACGCTCTCGCCGACGACGTCCACCGAGAACTTGATGGCCTGCACGAACTCGGTCCTCGAGTCCCAGGCGAACACGGGCGCCATCTCCGTGAACAGCGCTCGCGCCTCGGCGACCCGGTCGGCGTGCAGCAGCTCGTACAGGCGCACCGCCTCGCGCGGGAACGCGTTGGGGTAGCCCGCGAACCATCCCGTCGCGCCGGCGACGAGCGCCTCGAACAGCAGATCGTCGGCGCCCGCGATCACGTCGATGTCGCAGCGGTCCAGGATCTCCCTGACCCGGCGCGCGTCGAGCGAGAACTCCTTCACGGCCACGACGTTCGGCAGCTCGGCGAGCTCCGCGATCAGGTCCGGCGTGAGGTCGACCTTCGTGTCGATCGGGTTGTTGTACATCATGATCGGGAGCCCGACCTCGTCCACCTTCCGGTAGTGGGTGAGCACCTCCTCCCGGTTCGCGCGGTAGAGGGTGGGCGGGAGGAGCAGCACCCCGTCGGCCCCGTCCTCGGCGGCGGCCTCCGCCCACGCCCGCGCCTGGTGCCAGCCGACGCCGTGCACCCCCGCGACGACCAGCCCGCGGTCGCCGACGGCCTCGCGCGCCGTGCGCACGACCTGCCTGCGCTCCTCGTCCGTGAGCGAGGAGTACTCGCCGAGCGAGCCGTTCGGCCCGACGCCCCTGCAGCCGTTCGCCATGAGCCAGTCGCAGTGCCGCGCGTAGGCGTCGTAGTCGACCGCGAGCCCGGCGGGGGCCCGGTCGTCGGGACGGAAGGGGAGGGTCGTCGCGACGATGACGCCGCCGAGGTCGAGGGACATGGCTCTCCGATCGCAGGCGCCGGTGCGCCCTGG
The DNA here is from genome assembly GCF_051956055.1 of Amnibacterium sp. Taxonomy (NCBI): domain Bacteria; kingdom Bacillati; phylum Actinomycetota; class Actinomycetes; order Micrococcales; family Microbacteriaceae; genus Amnibacterium; species Amnibacterium sp. Next base: position 6,079 of record NZ_JBQCGC010000117.1, on the reverse strand, counting down.
CTCCCTGTTCTACCGAACCCCGAGGACATCGGCCGCCCGGAGGAGTGCCTGGACGGTCACCCGGACTCGGCTGATGCTCACAAACCTCTCAGTGTCCGAGGCGTAGGTTCCCAGCCGGTCGTCCGCGGCGCCCCAGGCCGACGGTCGTCCTTCGCAGAGAGGAGACCATCGGATGCCCCTCGTCCGTGCCGCCAGTCCGATCGCCCTGAACCTCGGTCCGGTCGACTGGTTGATGATCGTCGTCTACTTCGCGGTCGTGATCGGGATCGGGTTCATCGCCCGTACCCGCGTGCGCAGCAGCATGGACTTCTTCCTGTCCGGACGCTCGCTGCCCGCGTGGATCACCGGCCTCGCGTTCATCTCGGCGAACCTCGGCGCGACCGAGATCCTCGGCATGGCGGCGAACGGCGCGCAGATCGGCATCTCGACGCTGCACTACTACCTGATCGGCGCCGTGCCCGCGATGGTCTTCCTCGGGCTCGTGATGATGCCCTTCTACTACGCGTCCAAGGTGCGCAGCGTGCCGGAGTTCATGCTCCGCCGCTTCGGCGTCGCGCCCCACGTGGTGAACGCGCTCGCGTTCGCGGTGTCGAACGTGCTGATCGCGGGCATCAACCTCTTCGCGATGGCGATCGTCATCGAGGCGATGCTCGGCTGGCCGCAGTGGCTCGCGATCGTCGTCTCGGCGGCGTTCGTGCTCGTCTACATCACGCTCGGGGGCCTCTCCTCCGCCATCTACAACGAGGTCATGCAGTTCTTCGTCATCGTGGCGGCGCTCGTGCCGCTCACGATCGTGGGTCTGCACAACGTCGGCGGGTGGAGCGGACTGGTCGACCGGATCAGCCACACGGAGAGCGCCGGCCTGCTGCACGCGTGGGCGGGCACGGGGATCGGCGACGTCACCAACCCGATCGGTGCGGACTGGCTCGCGATCGTGCTCGGCCTCGGGTTCGTGCTCTCGTTCGGCTACTGGACCACCAACTTCACCGAGGTGCAGCGGGCGTTCAGCGCGAAGAACATGTCGGCGGCGCGCAGGACCCCGCTGATCGGCGCCTTCCCGAAGCTCCTGATCCCGTTCATCGTGGTGATCCCGGGCCTCATCGGCGCCGCGGTGCTCGGCAAGTCGCTGTCCGGCGCCGGCGGGAGCGGGCTCACCTACAACGACGTGATCCCGAAGCTCATCCAGATGTACCTCCCGAGCGGTGTGCTCGGCATCGCGGTCACGGGACTGCTGGCCTCGTTCATGGCGGGCATGGCGGCGAACGTGTCGAGCTTCAACACGGTCTTCACCTACGACCTCTGGCAGCGCTACGTGCAGAAGGACCGACCGGACGAGTACTACCTGCGGGTCGGCAGGTGGATCACCGTGGTCGGTGTGCTGATCGGGATCGCGACGGCCTTCATCGCGGCCGGGGCGCAGAACATCATGACCTACCTGCAGACCCTGTTCTCGTTCTTCAACGCGCCGCTGTTCGGCGTCTTCATCCTCGGCCTCCTCTGGAAGCGGATGACGAGCGCGGCGGCGCTCTGGGCCTACGTGCTCGGGATCCTGTCGCCGACGGCGGTGTTCATCGCCTACCAGCTGAACAACCACCTGTTCGGATCCGCGACCGCCGAGACCATGTACGGGGCGATGGTCTCGTTCGGCACGGTGCTGCTCGTGGGCACCGTGCTCAGCTTCCTGACGAGACCGAAGCCGGACTCGGAGCTGCAGGGGCTCGTGTACGGCGTCGGCAAGATCGACGTGAAGTCGGACGCGGTCGTCGGCGACACGGCCTGGTACCGCTCGCCCGCCCTGCTCGGCACCGTCGCGCTCATCGGCTGCGTCGTCCTCTACCTGCCGTTCCTCTGAAGACGAGAAGGAGCATCACCATGGCTGAGCTGTCCGACAGCGACAAGCGCCGGATCATCGCCTCCACCCGCCGGTTCGACCTGCGACGCATCCTGGGCGCCCTCTTCGTCTTCTACGGCGTGATCGTGACGATCGTGGGGATCGTGCAGAACGCCGCCGACGTGGCGAAGACGCACGGCATCGCGATCAACCTCTGGACCGGCATCGCGATGCTCGTCCTCGGCGTCCTGTTCTTCGTGTGGGACCGGCTCTCGCCGGTGCCGGAGGAGGACATCATCCGCAGCGAGGAGAACGAGCCGTCCGCGAACGAAGCGGCCAGCCAGGCCGAGGGAGACTGACGGGATGCCACTCGACATCCTCTTCCTCGGCGGTACCGGCGTCATCAGCACGGCGAGCGTGCGGCTCGCGGCCCGTCGGGGCCACCGGGTCACCGTGCTCAACCGCGGACGCAGCGGGAAGGAGCTGCCGGACGGCGTGGAGTCGCTCGTCGGCGACGTCTCGGACCCGGCGAGCGTCGACGCCGCCGTCGCGGGTCGCTCGTTCGACGTCGTCGCGCAGTTCCGGGCGTTCACGACGGACACGGTCCAGGGCGACATCGACCGGTTCCGGGGCCGGGTCGGGCAGTACGTGTTCATCTCCAGCGCCTCCGCCTACCAGAAGCCGCCGGCCTCGATCCCGGTGACGGAGTCGACGCCGCTGAAGAACCCGTTCTGGCAGTACTCGCGCGACAAGATCGCCTGCGAGGACCTGCTCGTCGCCGCCGACCGGGACGGCGACCTCCCGATGACCATCGTGCGGCCGAGCCACACCTACGACGACTCGCTCCTGCCGACCATGGGCGGCTGGACGGACATCGCACGGATGTGCGCCGGGAAGCCGGTCGTGGTCCACGGCGACGGCACCACCCCCTGGACGCTGACGCACAGCGACGACTTCGCCGTCGGCTTCGTGGGGCTGCTCGGGCGTCCGGAGGCGCTCGGGAACGCGTACACGATCACCGGCGAGTCCGCGCCGACCTGGAACCAGGTCTACACCTGGCTCGGGCGCGCTGCGGGCGTCGACGAGCCGCAGCTCGTCCACGTCGCCAGCGACCGGATCGCCAGGGAGGTGCCGGAGCTCGGCCCCGGACTCGTCGGCGACAAGGCGCACGCGATGCTGTTCGACACGACCAAGCTGCGCCGGCTGGTGCCGGAGTTCACGACGACCGTCCCGTACGCGGAGGGCGCCCGACGCCAGCTCGCCTGGTACGACGCGCACCCCGAGGCGCAGGTCGTCGACGAGCAGCTCGACGCCGCGTTCGATCGGCTGGCCGCCCTGGCCTGATCGACGACACCCGGAGCCCGGCCCCGCCCGACCGTCAGGTCGCGCGGGGCCGGGCTTCGTCGTGTGCATCTCGTCCGTGTCGGATCTGTACATCTGTGGGAATCGCCGCTAATCTCACCGAAACACAGATCTCAAGGACGGGTCCATGTACGCGACGGAGCGGCACGCACGCATCATCGACGAGCTCGATGCGGCGGGACGGGTGTCCGTCACGTCCCTCTCCCGCGACCTGGACGTCACCGCGGAGACCATCCGCCGCGACCTCGACGCGCTGGAGGCCGCGGGTGCGCTGCGCCGGGTGCACGGCGGCGCGGTGCGCCGCTCGAGCCTGGTCGAGCTGGACCTCGGCGAGCGCGAGCGGCGCAACACCCCCGCGAAGCGGGCGATCGCGCAGCTCGCGCTCGATCTGGTCGTCCAGACCGCCCCCGCGGCCATCACCGTCGACGCCGGCACCACCACGCGGGCCTTCGCGGACCTCCTCGCCGAACACGTGCCGGCGGAGGGCGTGCTCGACGTGGTGACGAACGCGGTCCCGATCGTGCTGCGCCTGCAGGACAACCGCGCGCTCACGGTGCACGCCGTCGGCGGCGTGGTGCGGCCGGAGACCTCCGCCGCCGTCGGGCTGCCCGCCATCGACGCGTTCGGCGCGCACCGCTGCGACCTCGCGTTCATGGGCGCCAACGGCCTCTCCGCCGGGTTCGGGCTCTCGACGCCCGACGAGCGGGAGGCGGCCGTCAAGACCGCCATGGTGCGCGCGGCCCGCCGTGCCGTCGCGCTCGTCGACTCCTCGAAGTTCGGCGAGGAGTCCTTCGTGCGCTTCGCGGAGCTCGCCGACCTCGACGTGCTCATCACCGACCGTGCTCCCGACCCCGTCCTCGCCGCGGCGCTCCGTGCCGCCGGGGTCGAGGTCCTCACCCCCTGACCCCCCCCTCCAACCCCCGACACGAAGGAGTGCCCCCATGCCGGCCCTGATCACGCGTGACCTCGTCACGTTGGACGCCGACCTCGGCCCAGACCGCAGCGACGTCATCCGAGCGCTCGCGACCCTCGTCGTCGACGCCGGGCGCGCGACCGCCGTCGACGCCCACTACGCCGACGCGTGGGCGCGAGAGCAGAAGACCGACACGGGTCTCGGCGGCGGCATCGCGATCCCGCACTGCCGCTCCGACGCCGTGACCGCGCCCAGCCTCGCGTTCGCGCGCATCTCGCCGAAGGTCGACTTCGGCGGCTTCGACGGCCCGGCGGACATCGTGTTCCTCATCGCCGCGCCGACCGGAGGCGGTGAGCTGCACCTGCAGCTGCTCGCGAAGCTCGCCCGCAACCTCATCAACGAGGAGTTCGTGGCGGCGCTCCGCTCCGCGAGCACGCCGGACGAGATCGTCGCGCTCGTCGAGCGGGCGACGGCGGACGAGCCGGAGTCGGCACCCGCCGCAGCGCCGGCGGCCGCCTCCGATGGGCCCCTGCTCGTCGGTGTCACCTCCTGCGCGACCGGCATCGCGCACACCTACATGGCCGCCGACGCGCTCACCAACGCGGCGAAGCAGCTCGGCGTCGAGCTCCACATCGAGACGCAGGGCTCGGCGGGGATGACCCCGCTCGACCCGGCCCTCATCGAGCGGGCGGACGCGGTGATCTTCGCGAACGACGTCGACGTCCGCGACCGCGGGCGCTTCGCCGGCAAGCCGGTGATCCAGGGCCCGGTCAAGCGCGGCATCGACCACCCGGCGGACATGGTCCGGGAGGCGCTCGCGGCGGCGAAGGACCCGAACGCGACCCGCGTGCAGGGCGGCGGCGCCGCGGCGCCCGGCGCCACCCGTGCCGCGAGCCCCGGCGCCGAGATCAAGCGGATCCTGCTCACCGGCGTCAGCTACATGATCCCGTTCGTCGCGGGCGGCGGTCTGCTCATCGCGATCGGGTTCCTGCTGGCCGGGATCGGCTCGGGCATCGAGGGCTACAAGATCGTGCTCCCCGGACCGGGGAGCAGCACCGGGGGCCTCGCCTACAACGACTGGGCGATCCAGAACTTCACCCTGTTCCACCTGCCGCCGGAGGGCCTCTTCTTCTACCTCGGCGCCGCCGCGTCGAAGATCGGCCAGCTGAGCCTCGGGTTCCTCGTCCCGGCCCTGTCCGGCTACATCGCCTACGCGATCGCGGACCGACCCGGCATCGCCCCGGGCTTCGTCGTCGGCGCGGTCTCCGGGTACCTCGGCGCCGGCTTCATCGGCGGCATCGTGGGCGGCCTGCTCGCGGGCTACTCGGCGAAGCTGATCGGTCGTCCCGCGGTGCCCCGCTGGCTCCGGGGCCTGATGCCGGTCGTGATCATCCCGCTGCTCGCATCCGCCATCGCCTCCGGGCTCATGATCCTGATCCTCGGCGGCCCGATCGCGGCGCTGACGAAGGGGCTGAACCAGGCCCTCACCGGGTTGTCCGGCGGAGGCGCGATCATCCTCGGGATCATCCTCGGCCTGATGATGTGCTTCGACCTCGGCGGCCCGATCAACAAGGTCGCCTACGCGTTCGCGGTCGCGGGCCTGGCGTCCGGGACCCCCGCGAGCCTGCACATCATGGCGACGGTCATGGCCGCGGGCATGGTGCCGCCGATCGGCATGGCGTTCGCCTCGACGGTGCTCTACCGCAAGGGCTTCAGCGAGGTCGAGCGCGAGAACGGGGCCGCCGCGTGGCTGCTCGGCGCCTCGTTCATCTCGGAGGGCGCGATCCCGTTCGCCGCGGCCGACCCGCTGCGCGTCATCCCGTCGAACCTCATCGGCGGGGCGATCACCGGGGCGCTGGTGATGGCCTTCGGGGTGACGAGCCGCGCGCCGCACGGCGGGATCTTCGTGTTCTTCGCGATCGACAGCTTCCCGCTGTGGGCGCTCTCGATCCTCATCGGCGCAGCGGTCACCG
>NZ_JBQCGC010000116.1:0-2728 GCF_051956055.1 Amnibacterium sp. | reverse complement strand
CCTCTTGAGGCCCGTGCGGTCTCTGTGTCCTTGCAGGCGCGGGGCGTGGCCCGGGACTGCCCACCCACGAAGGGTCAGAGGCCGAGCAGGGGTCGGACGGCGCGGCGGAGGGCGTCGAGGGTCGCCGTGGTCGCCGCCCGGCGCGCAGCCGCCGTGTCTGCCTCCGACACGACGTCGAGGTAGACCTTGAGCTTCGGCTCGGTACCGGAGGGGCGCACGATCACCCGCGCGCCCCCGGCGAGGTGGTACCGGAGCGCGTCCGTCGGCGGCAGGTCGCCGCCGGCCGACAGGTCGTCCGCGGCGAGCACCTCGAGGCCGCCGATCGCCCTCGGCGGGTCCCTGCGCAGCCGCGCGGTCATCGCGCCGAGCGCGGCGAGGTCGTCGACACGGATCGAGACCTGGTCGGAGTCGAAGCGCCCGATCTCGGCCTCGATCTCGGCGAGCAGATCGAGGAGCGTGCGACGCTCCTCCTGCAGCCCGATCGCCGTCGCCAGCGCCGCGACGAGGGCGGAGATCCCGTCCTTGTCCCGCACCACCTCCGGGTCGACGAGGTAGCCCAGCGCCTCCTCGAACCCGAACCGCAGCCCCGGCACGCGGGAGATCCACTTGAAGCCGGTCAGCGTCTCGACGGCGGTGAACCCGAAGCGGTCCGCGATCCGCCCGAGCCCCGGCGTGGAGACGATCGAGCACGCGAGCGTTCCGCCTGTCGGACCCGCGGTCGACGCGATCCGCCATCCGAGGAGCAGCCCGACCTCGTTCCCCGTCAGCCGCCGCCAGCCCCCCGGGCCCCGCAGGGCGATCGCGAGCCGGTCGGCGTCCGGATCGTTCGCGAGCACCAGACCCGCGCCCGACCGGTCCGCGAGCGCCGTCGCGAGGTCCAGCGTGCCGGGCTCCTCGGGGTTCGGGAAGGGCGCGGTGGGGAAGTCCGGGTCCGGAGTCGCCTGCTCGGGGACGACGGAGGGGGAGGGGAGCCCCGCTTCGGCGAGCACGCGCTGCACCGTCTCGAGCCCCACACCGTGCATCGGCGTGTAGACCCACTCGAGGACGCCGGAGGCGCCGGCTGCGACACCCGCGGTCGCCGCCACGTAGCGGTCGAGGATCTCGTCGCCCGCGCGCAGCACCGCGCCGAGGTCACCGCCGTCCGCGCCGGCGCCCTCCGCGACGACCGCCTCGATCGCGGCGAGCACATCGCGGTCGGCCGGTGACACGAGCTGCGACCCGCCGTCGGCGCCGCCGAGGTACAGCTTGTAGCCGTTGTCCGGCGCCGGGTTGTGGGAGGCCGTGATCATGACCCCTGCGGAGACGCCGAGGTCACGGACCGCGAACGCCAGCACGGGTGTCGGCAGTGCGCGCGGCAGCAGCGTCGCCCGGATCCCCGCGGCAGCGAGCACCGCGGCGGCGTCCTCCGCGAAGACGCGCGAGTTGTGCCGCCCGTCGTAGCCGACGACCGCGGTCGGGGCGGTTTCGCGGGTCAGGAGGAACCGCGCGAGACCCGCGGACGTCTGCCGAACGACCACCCGGTTCATCCTGAGCGGTCCGGCGCCCAGCGCACCGCGCAGGCCCGCGGTGCCGAACTCGAGACGGCCGCCGAACCGGGCGGCGAGCCCGGCCTCGTCGTGGGCGTCGAGCAGTGCGGTCGTCTCCGCCCGCGTCACCGGATCCGGGTCGATCGCGAGCCAATCCCCGGCCGCCGCCTCGAGCGGGGTCATCGGGTCGCGAGGTCTTCCGCGATCCGGTGCGTGATGCGCGACAGGAGGTCGGCGAGGCGCTCCTCCGCGTTCCGGCCCGCCTCCAGCACCTCCTCGTGGTTCAGCGGGCTGTCGGAGATGCCGGCGGCGAGGTTCGTGATCAGGCTGATGCCGAACACCTCGACTCCCGCCTCCCGGGCCGCGACGGCCTCGAGCGCGGTCGACATGCCGACGATGGTGCCGCCGATCGCCCGCGCCATCCGCACCTCTGCGGGCGTCTCGAACTGCGGGCCGCGGAACTGCACGTACACGCCCTCGTCGAGGTCCGGCTCGATCTCGCGCGCGAGGTCCCTGAGCCGCTTCGCGTACAGGTCCGTCACATCGACGAACGTCGCGCCCTCGAGGGGCGACGCGGCGGTCAGGTTGATGTGGTCCGAGATGAGGACGGGCGTGCCCGGCGTCCACGACGGGTCGATGCCGCCCGCGCCGTTCGTCAGCACCATCACGCGCGCGCCGGCCGCGGCGGCGGTGCGCACGCTGTGCACGACCCTCCTGACGCCCTTGCCCTCGTAGTAGTGGGTGCGTGCGCCGATGATCAGCGCGTGCCGCCCGTTCGGCAGCAGCACCGAGGTGAGGGTGCCCGAGTGCCCGGGGATGCCGGAGGCGGTGAACCCCGGGATCTCCTCCGCGGGGATGCGGGCGATGACCTCGCCGAGGCGCTCCGCGGCGCGCCCCCACCCGCTGCCGAGCGTGAGGGCGATGTCGTGCCCCTCCACCCCCGTGCGGCGCGCGAGCTCCGCCGCGGCGAGCTGCGCGACCGCGGTGGGCGGGGTCGAGGGGTCATCGAGCGACGGCACGGCCATTGCTGCAGCCTATTGATGCGTCGGTGTGGTCTCGAGGCGGCTTCGCCGCACCGCCCCCCCCCGGGGGGTCGCGGCGCCCCCCACCGTCCGCCGGTGGGGGGGCGGGGCGGGCGAGCCACGATTCCCCACCGGCGCCTAAATTGGGAGCCGCAATGGGCGTGCCGTCGCGCGGTTAAC
>NZ_JBQCGC010000115.1:0-22673 GCF_051956055.1 Amnibacterium sp. | reverse complement strand
CTCGCGCCGGCGGGGCGGGCTGGGGTCGCGGGCCCGCGCCCGCCGCCCCCCCCCCCCCCCCCCGCGGTGCGGGCCGTCTCCGTCGACCGCGTCGTAGTAGTCGCCGCCGCGGAAGCGCGGATCGGCCCGCACCGCCTCCGTCTGCACGAAGTTCAGGGCGATCTGGTCCGCGCTGGCGGCGGCGGGCGCGGCGAGCACCGCGAGGCGCGCGACCCGCTCCGGCGCGCCGACCGCCCATTCGAGCGCGTGCATGCCGCCCATGGACCCGCCGATCACGGCCGCGAAGCGATCGATCCGCATCACGTCGGCGAACGCGAGCTGGGCGGCGACCTGGTCGCGGATCGTGAGGTACGGGAACCGGCCGCCCCACTCCGTCTGATCGGGCCCGAGGGAGGCGGGCCCGGTGGTGCCCGCGCAGCCGCCGAGCACGTTCGGCGCGACGACGAACCAGCGGTCGGTGTCGAGCGCGAGGCCGGGACCGACGATCCCCTCCCACCAGCCGTCGGTGGGCTGGCCGGGGCCCGCCGGTCCCGCGAGGTGCGGGTCACCGGTCAGCGCGTGCAGCACGAGCACCGCGTTGTCGCGTTCGGGAGCCAGCCGTCCCCACGTCTCGTACGCGATGCGCACGCCCGGGATCGGGACGCCCGCCTCCGTGGTGACCGTCCCGATCCCCGCGAAGGACCGGTCCGCGACCGGGTCGCCCTCCCGCCACGCGCCGCTCGCGGGCGGTTTGCCCACGAGCGCGCGCGCGTCGGCGTCCGTCACGGGCTGTGCCGCGACGGCGTCCTCCGAGGTCTGCCAGTCCATGCCGCGTCCGACGCGCGCGTCAGACGGAGGCGCGAAGGGAGCGGGCCGCGCGCAGCCCGGCCTCCAGGTCCGCCTTCAGGTCGTCGACGTGCTCGAGACCCACCGAGAGGCGCACGAGGCCGGGCGTGACCCCGGTCGTCAGCTGCTGCTCGGGCGTGAGCTGCGAGTGGGTCGTGGACGCCGGGTGGATGACGAGGGACCGCACGTCGCCGATGTTCGCGAGGTGGCTGAACAGGTCGAGGCTCTCGACGAACTTCCGCCCCGCGTCGACGCCGCCCTTCAGCTCGAAGGACACGACGGCGCCGACGCCCTTCGGCGCGTACTTGTTCGCGGCCGCGTACCAGGGGCTCCCGGGCAGCCCCGCGTAGTTCACGTTCGCCACGTCCTCGTGGGCGTCGAGCCACTCCGCGATCGCCTGCGCGTTCGCGACGTGGCGCTCGATCCGCAGCGAGAGCGTCTCGATGCCCTGGATCAGGCTGAACGCCGTGTCGGGGGAGACCGCCGCGCCGATGTCGCGGAGCAGCTGCACCCGCGCCTTGATGATGTACGCGAGCCCGTCGCCGACCGCGGTCGTGTACGAGGCCCCGTGGTACGACGGGTCCGGCTCGGTCAGGCCGGGGAACTTGTCGACGTGCTGCGACCACGCGAAGCGGCCTCCGTCGACGATCGCGCCGGCGACGACCGTGCCGTGACCGCCGAGGAACTTCGTCGCGGAGTGGACGACGATGTCCGCGCCGTGCTCGAGCGGCTTGATGAGGTACGGCGTCGCGATCGTGTTGTCGACGATGAGCGGCAGGTCGTTCGCGTGGGCGACCTCCGCGACCGCCTCGATGTCGAGGACGTTGATCTTCGGGTTGCCGATCGTCTCGGCGAAGAAGAGCTTGGTGTTCGGCCGGACCGCGGCCGCCCAGGCCTCCGGGTCGTCCTGGTCGGTGACGAAGGTGGTCTCGATGCCGAGCTTCGCGAGCGTGTACTTGAAGAGGTTGTAGGTGCCGCCGTAGATCGAGCTCGACGAGACGATGTGGTCGCCCGCCTGCGCGATGTTCAGCACCGCGAAGGTCTCCGCGGCCTGGCCGGAGGCGAGCAGCAGCGCCGCCGTCCCGCCCTCGAGCGTCGCGATGCGCTCCTCGACCACCGCCTGGGTGGGGTTCTGGATGCGGTTGTAGATGTTGCCGAACTCCGCGAGGGCGAACAGGTTCTTCGCGTGGTCGGCGGAGTCGAAGACGTACGAGGTCGTCTTGTAGATGGGGGTGGCCCGGGCGTTGGTGACGGGGTCGGGGGCGGCCCCGGCGTGGATCTGCTCGGTCTCGAAGTGCCAGGTGTGCTCAGCCATGGTCGTGACCGTATGGGGCGCGCGGACCCGGCTCAACAGCGGATGCAATGCGACGTAACGCTTCAATGGGGGCATGAAGCGAGCGGTGGTCACGGGAGCGAGCACGGGGATCGGGTGGGCGACGGTCGCCATGCTGCGGTCGCACGGCTGGGAGGTGGTGGCCGTCGCGCGTCGGGAGGACCGGCTGGCGGCCCTGCAGGAGGAGACCGGCTGCGGGGTCTTCGCCGCCGACCTCACGGACGCGGCGCAGGTGGCGGCGCTCGCCGAGCACGTCCGCGCGGGCGGCCCGCTGCACGTGCTCGTGAACAACGCCGGCGGCGCCCGGGGCCTCGACTCCGTCGAGGCGGGCGACGTCGAGGACTGGCGCTGGATGTTCGAGGCGAACGTGATCGCCACGAAGCAGGTCACCGCCGCGCTCCTGCCGTCCTTGCGCGACGGCGCCGAGGACGCCGGCAGCGGCGACATCGTGACGGTGACCTCGATCGCCGCGAGGATCCCGTACGTCGGCGGCGCGGGCTACAACGCGGCCAAGGCCGCCGAGCAGGCCGTGGTCGCCGTCCTCCGGCTCGAGCTCGCGGGCGAGCCGCTCCGCGTGATCGAGGTCGCACCCGGCCTCGTCGCGACGGAGGAGTTCTCCCTCAACCGCTTCGGGGGCGACCGGGCGCGCGCGGACGCCGTCTACGCGGACGTGGCGGACCCGCTGACCGCGCAGGACGTCGCGGAGGCGATCGTCCACGCGGTCGAGCTGCCGCCGCACGTCAACCTCGACCTGATCACGGTGAAGCCGGTCGCGCAGGGCACCGGGTCGCAGACGGTGAAGGGCGAGCTCCGCGTCAAGCGCTGAGGGCGTCACCGCGCGATCAGCGCGGCGAACGCGGGATCGACGAGGTGGACGCCGTCGTCGGACGCGAGCAGCTGCGCCCGGATCGGCGCGTCCGTCGCGGCCAGGCCCGCGATCCAGTCGGCCTCCTGCATCCGCACGTCGGCGCTGCCCGGGCGTTCCCACACGAGCACGACCGCGGCGCCGCCCGGCACCGTGCGGACGAGTTCGCCGAGGCGCGCGCCGAGCGTGGCGACGTGGTCGGGGTCGGGGTCGGCCGGCAGCCCGTCGATGGGCAGCACGACCGGGCTGAGGCGCTGGTCGTCGTCGAGCACGAGGAGCCAGGTCTGCCGTCGGACGGCGCGCCCGATGAGCTCGGTCGCCATGTCGACGAGGTCGGTGTCGGTGGTCAGGGGGAGCAGTGGTTCGAACATGGCCGGGAGCCTGCACCGCCGCGGGGCGTCGCGCACCGGATCGGCCTGTGGAGGGAGCGAAGTCGCCCCCAGTGCGGGGGAGTCCGCGGCGTTTCGTCCCGGGGCGCGGGTGCTGGCGACCAGCCTCCTGGCACCGACATCGAGGGAGGCCACCATGTGGTTCGAGGTCCCCGCGGGCAGTGCGCTCGTCTTCACCGGTACCGACGGCGAGCTGCTCGCCGAACCCGTGACGCGGCCGATGCTGCGTGTCGTCGAGGTCGAGCCCGAGGCCTGATCAGATCCGGCCGAGGCGCACGCCGAGGGCGATCCGGCAGGCGACGAGCACGGCCAGGGCGACCGCCCACGGCACCTGCCCCAGCACCGCGAGCGCGAGCGCCGCGAGCGCGAACAGGGCCGTCTGCGCGATCAGCCGCCGCCCGGGCGCGAGCCGGCGGGCGGCGCGCGGCGCCATCGCGACGGCCCAGAAGACGATCACGAGCGCGGGCAGCAGGACGGCGAGCACGATCCGCACCGCGAGCGGCGCGGGCACGAGCAGCCCCACCGCGACCGCCGCCGCGAGCAGGGCGAGCTCGAGCAGGAAGGCGAGCGACGCGTTCAGACCGAGCAGGAACCGCACCGCGACATCCTGCCGGACGCCGCCCGCCTCGCGGACCCGGGTCAGCGCGGCCAGCTCCATTCGGCGACGGCCGGGTCGTCCTCGCCGTGCTCCCGCGTGTAGGTGCGGGCGGCGAGCCGCGCGTCCGCGAGCCGCTGCCGCAGGACGGCCTGCGATGAGCCGAGCCCCGGCACCCGGTCGATCACGTCCATCGCCAGGGTGAAGCGGTCCAGCTTGTTCATCATCACCATGTCGAAGGGCGTCGTGGTCGTGCCCTCCTCGATGTAGCCGTGGACGTGGAACTGGCCGTGGTTCGCCCGCTTGTAGGTGAGCCGGTGCACGAGCGCCGGGTAGCCGTGGAAGGCGAAGACGACCGGCTTGTCGGCGGTGAACACTGCGTCGAACTCCGTGTCGTCGAGACCGTGCGGATGCTCGTCGGGCGACTGCAGCCGCATCAGGTCCACCACGTTGACCATCCGCACCCGCAGGTCGGGGAGGTGCTGCCGGAGGAGGTCCGCCGCGGCGAGCGCCTCCATCGTCGGGATCTCCCCTGCGGCCGCGAGCACGACGTCCGGCTCCCCGTCGGTGGTCGACGCCCAGTCCCAGATCCCGACGCCGCGGGTGCAGTGGGCGACGGCCTCGTCGATCGTGAGGTAGTCGAGTGCCGGCTGCTTGCCCGCCACGATCACGTTGATGTACTGCCTGCTGCGCAGCACGTGGTCGGCCACCGACAGCAGGCAGTTCGCGTCCGGCGGCAGGTACACGCGCGCCAGCTCGGCCTTCTTGTTCACGACGTGGTCGATGAAGCCCGGGTCCTGATGGCTCGAGCCGTTGTGGTCCTGTCGCCAGACGTGGCTCGTGATCAGGTAGTTCAGGCTCGCGAGGTCGCGCCGCCAGGGGATCCGGTTGATGTCGTGCAGCCACTTCGCGTGCTGGTTCACCATCGAGTCGACGATGTGGGCGAACGCCTCGTACGAGGTGAGGAGCCCGTGCCGCCCGGTCAGCAGGTAGCCCTCGAGCCAGCCCGGCAGGAGGTGCTCCGACAGCACCTCCATGACCCGGCCGTCGGGGGCGAGGTGGTCGTCGGTGTCGACGACGGGCTCCTGCCATGCGCGGTCGGTCGCGCCGAACACCGCCTGCAGCCGGTTGGAGGCGGTCTCGTCCGGCCCGAAGATGCGGAAGGTGGTCGGGTTCAGGTGGATCACGTCGCGAAGCCACTCGCCGAGCACCGTCGTCGCCGACGTCTGCCCGGAGCCGGGGGAGTCGACCCGGACGGCGTAATCGCGGAAGTCGGGCAGCTCGAGCGGGCGCAGCAGCTCGCCGCCGTTCGTGACCGGGTTCGCGCCCATCCTCGCGTCGCCCTCCGGGGCGAGCTCGGCGAGCTCGGGCAGCAGCCGGCCGTCGGCGTCGAAGAGCTCCTCGATGCGGTAGCCGCGCATCCACGCCTCGAGCTGCGCGAGGTGCTCCGGGTTCGTCCGCACCTGGTCGAGTGGCACCTGGTGGGCCCTGGCGGTGCCCTCCACCTGGCGTCCGTCCACGACCTTCGGCCCCGTCCAGCCCTTGGGGGAGCGGAGGACGATCATCGGCCAGCGCGGCGGCTCCCTCGTCGCGTCGGGGTCCGCCGCCCCGGAGCGCGCCGTCTCCTGGATCCCGGCGATCGTGTCGAGCACCCGGTCGAGCGCCTCGGCGAAGGCGCGGTGCATGAGCGCCGGGTCGTCGCCCGCCACCTCGACCGGCTCCCAGCCCCAGCCTCGGATCAGCGAACGGAGCTGCTCCTCGGGCAGGCGGGCCAGCACCGTCGGGTTCGCGATCTTGTAGCCGTTCAGGTGGAGGATCGGCAGCACGGCGCCGTCGCGGGCCGGATCGAGGAACGCGGGTGCGTGCCAGCTCGTCGCGAGGGGGCCGGTCTCCGCCTCCCCGTCGCCGATCGTGCAGAAGGCGATGAGGTCGGGGTCGTCGAACACCGCGCCCGTCGCGTGCATGAGCGAGTACCCGAGCTCGCCGCCCTCGTTGATCGACCCCGGCGTCTCCGGCGCGGCGTGGCTCGGGATGCCGCCGGGGAAGGAGAACTGGCGGAACAGCCGCCTGAGACCCTCCGCGCCTGCACCGATGTGCGGGTAGCGCTCGCTGTAGGTGCCTTCGAGATAGGTGTTCGCCACCACGGCCGGACCGCCGTGACCGGGACCCGCGAGGAAGATCGCGTCCAGGTCGCGCTCCTTGATCACCCGGTTGCAGTGCGCGTAGACGAAGTTGAGCCCCGGCGTCGTGCCCCAGTGGCCGAGCAGCCGCGGCTTGATGTGCTCGGGCGCGAGCGGCTCCTGGAGCAGGGGGTTGGCCAGGAGGTAGATCTGCCCCACGGACAGGTAGTTCGCCGCCCGCCAGTACCGGTCGATCAGCGCCAGCAGGTCGTCGGAGACGGGGCGCGGGCCGGTGTCGGTGCTGGTCATCGGCCCACGATCGCCGACGACGCTGGACGACCGCCCGGGAGATCGCGAGCGGCGCGTGAACGGAGGATGACCGGTTCCTCCTGCCGGCCGGAAAAGGCGTGCATCAGACCATTCCGATAGCCCTATCATGGTTTCGCGCGCGTCGCGCACGAGTACGTATTGGAGGGCGCGTGCCGAAGGAATCGACACCGCTGATCACCCAGATCTCGGACCGGCTGATCACGGCCATCGCCACCGGCGAGTTCCTCCCGGGGTCGCGGCTCCCCGCCGAGCGCGACCTCGCAGGGCTGCTGCACGTCGGCCGCACCAGCGTGCGGGCGGCGCTCGCGGTGCTCCACGAGCACGGGCTGATCGAGACCCAGCGTGGCCGCGGCGGGGGATCGTTCGTCAAGGTGCAGTGGACCCCGGACTCGCACGCGGCCGTCGTGCGGACGTTGCGCAGCCGGTGGAGCGACATCCAGGACCGGCTCGAGGCCATGCGCCGGCTCCACGGCGCGATCGCCAGGGCCGCGGCCGAGCGCCGCGACGACGGCGACATCGCGATCCTCCGCGAGCGGCTCGACGCGTACCGGCGCGCCGCGAGCGGCCGGGAGAAGCAGCTGGCCGACGCCTCGCTGCATCTCGCGATCTCGGACGCGGCGAAGAACGGCACACTGAAGACCATGCTGCTCGCACTGGAACGGGACATCTCCATCGGCGCACCCCTGCACATCTGGGGCGAGCCGGACGGCATCCCCGCTGCGGAGGACCGCGCGCTGGGGGAGCACGTCCTCCTGGTCGACGCGATCGCGGCCGGTCGGCCGGACGCCGCCGACGAGATCGCGCGGGAGCACGCCCGCATCGACCTCGAGCTGCTGGAGATCGCGCGGCAGCGCGCCGAGCGGGCCGCCACGGCGTCCGAGCACGGCGAGTGACGCTCCGCGAGGTCCTGCCCTGGAGCGAGGTCGGCACCGCGACGCGGGAGCTCGCGCAGCGGATCGCCGACGACGGCTTCCGGCCGGAGGTCGTGATCGCGATCGCGCGCGGCGGGCTGCTGGTCGGCGGTGCGCTCGCCTACGCGCTCGGGGTGAAGCGGTGCGGGTCGATCAACGTCGAGCTCTACACGGGCGTCGACGAGACGCTGCCCGAGCCGCTGCTGCTGCCCCCGCACCTCGACGGCACCTCGCTCGCGGGGAAGCGGGTGCTGCTCGCCGACGACGTCTCCCAGTCGGGGCTCACGCTGCGGCTCGCGGTCGAGATCCTCACGAGGATGGGCGCGGAGGTCCGCAGCGCCTGCTTCTACACGAAGCCGCAGACGGTGTTCGCCCCGGACTGGTCGTGGAAGGACACCGACCGCTGGATCGTGTTCCCGTGGTCGGCCGAGCCGCCCGTGACGGCGTCCGCGACGCGATGAGCGAGGGGAAGCCGCTCGCGGACCTCGCGGCGGAGGGGCTCATCGACGCGGGCTGGGCCGAGGCGCTCGCCCCGGTCGAGCCCACCGTCCACGCCATGGGCGACTTCCTGCGCGACGAGGTCGCCGCGGGTCGCGGCTACCTCCCTGCCGGACGGAACGTGCTCCGCGCCTTCCGCACGCCGCTGCCCGCGGTGCGGGTGCTCATCGTCGGGCAGGACCCGTACCCGACGCCCGGGCACCCCATCGGGCTCAGCTTCGCGGTCGAGCGGCACGTGCGCCCGATCCCGCGGAGCCTGACGAACATCTTCAAGGAGCTGCAGAGCGACCTCGGGGTGCCGCCCGTGCCGCACGGTGACCTCACGGCGTGGACCGAGCGGGGGGTGATGCTCCTGAACCGGGTGCTCACCGTGCGCCCGGGGACGCCCGCGTCCCATCGCGGGAAGGGGTGGGAGGCCGTCACCGAGCACGCGATCCGCACCCTCGCCGCCAGGGGCGGCCCGCTGGTCGCGATCCTGTGGGGGAGGGACGCGCGGAACCTCGCTCCGCTGCTCGGGGACGTGCCGAGGATCGAGTCGGCGCACCCGAGCCCGCTCTCCGCGTCGAACGGGTTCTTCGGCTCCCGGCCGTTCAGCCGGGCGAACGCGCTCCTGATCGAGCAGGGTGCCGAGCCGGTCGACTGGACGCTCGATCCCGACTGATCCGGCTACTCTCGCGCCGTGCTGGAAGAGGAGTACGAGCCGCGCAGGCTGGCGAAGCCGTTCCACCTCCGGCGCATCGACCCGCCGGAGCCGGAGTTCGCGTTCCGGATCCGGCCGGCCGTCGCCGACGACCTCCCCGACGTCCGGCAGATCTACAACCACTACGTGACGAACACCATGGTGACCCTCGACACGGAGACCAGGACGCTCCGCACCTGGCGCGCGAAGTTCGCGTACCTCGCGAAGCTCGGCCTGCCCTTCCTCGTCGCCGTGTCGCCGAGCGGCCAGGTCCTGGGGTACGCGCTCGCGGAGCCGTGGATCCAGAAGCGGTCGTACCGGTTCACCGCGGAGGAGTCGATCTACCTCCGCCCCGCCTCGACCGGCAAGGGCCTCGGGACCGCCCTCCTCGGCGCGCTGATCGAGGCGGGCAGGCAGGCCGGTCTCAAGCAGCTGCTCGCCGTGATCGCGGACAGCGGTGCCGAGTCCTCGATCGCCCTGCACCGCTCGCTCGGGTTCAAGGAGACCGGCCGGATGGGCCGGGTCGCGTTCAAGTTCGACCGGTGGATCGGCACGGTCATGATGCAGCGGACGATCAAGTAGCGATGGCGTTCGCACTCCATCAGCTCTCCGCGCAGGAGCAGTGGGACTGGATCCGCCGGGGCGACACGACGTCGCTCGAGCTCACCCGGCACTACCTGGAGCGGATCGACCGCCTCGATCCCGCGCTCGGCGCCTACGCGCGGGTCGACCGCGCGCCCGCGCTCGAGCGCGCCGCGGCGGTGGACGCGGCCGGGCAGGGGCCTGCGCCGCTCTCGGGCGTCCCCCTCGCCGAGAAGGAGCTGGTCCGGCGCGCCGGCACGCACTGGGGCGCCTCCCGGCTCGTCTCGGGGGCAATCGTCGCCGAGTCCGACGAGCTCGCCGCCGCGACGGACGCCACGGGCGCGGTGGTCCTCGGGGCGACCACCGCACCGGAGTTCGGTCTGACCGGCTTCACGGAGCCCGCGGGCAGGCCGGCGGCCAGGAACCCGTGGGACGTGTCGACCGGGGCGGGCGGATCGAGCGGCGGCGCGGCGGCGGCGGTGGCGGCGGGGCTCGCACCGGTCGCCATCGGCTCGGACGGCGGCGGCTCGATCCGGATCCCCGCCGCCTGGTGCGGGCTGGTGGGGCTGAAGCCGTCCAGGGGCCGCGTCCCGGCCCATGGCGGGCAGGGCGGCCTGGCGGGTCTCGTCACCGCAGGCCCCATCGCCCGGACGGTCGCCGACGCCGCGATGGTGCTCGATGCGCTCGTGCGCCCGGAGGGGCGGGTGCGCTCGGCCGGGTACGCCACCGTGCCGGGCGGCGACGCGGAGCCGTTCCTCGGCGACGCGGTCCGGGGCGAGGGCCGGTTCTCCATCGGGGTGCTCGACGGCTCCGTGTGGGACGACGCCGTCGACATCCGCGTCAACCCCGAGCTGCTCGCCGCGGTCGCTCGAGCGGTCGGGGCGCTCGAGGACCTCGGACACGGCCTGGACGCCGTGCGGCTACCGGGCGAGGACTACCCGGACTTCTTCCGGGTGCTCTGGCAGGCGGGCGCGGCCACGATCCCGGCCCGCACACCGGAGCAGCTCGCCCTGCTCGAGCCGTACACGCGCGAGATCGTGGAGCGCGGGCGGGCCCTGCCCGCCGAACGCGTCGTCGCCGCCGTGCAGGCCGCCGCCGCGTTCGAGCGCCGCGCGATCGCCGCCTTCGCGCCGTTCGACGCCGTCCTCACGCCGACGGTCGCGATGACGCCGCGCCCGATCGGCTGGCACCACGCGGGCGGGGAGGGCGCCGATGCGGTGTTCGACCGGCAGGTGCAGGCCGCCCCGTTCACCTCGTTCGTGAACGTCTCCGGGCTGCCCGCCGTCACGCTCCCCGTCGGCGCCACCGACGACGGCCGGCCCGCCGGGGTGCAGCTCATCGGGCGCCCGGGCGGCGAACGCGCGCTGCTCGCGATCGGCCGCCAGCTCGAGCGGCGCTTCGGCTGGCCCCGGCGCCACCCCGCGGTGTTCCTGGACTGATCAGACCAGCACCGCGAGGGTGGCGAGCCCGACGGTGAGGGGTGCGGCGAGCAGCCCGAGGAGCGCGAAGCGGCCCCAGGAGACGTGCACGTCCGCCGCGGTGAGGCGCCCGTGCCAGAGCAGGGTCGCGAGCGACGCCCAGGGCGTGATGAGCGGCCCGGCGTTGACCGCGACCAGGAGCGCGAGGAGGCGGTGCTCGTTCCCGGCGACGGGTTCGAGGGCGAGATACGCCGGGAGGTTGTCGGCGAGGTTCGCCGTGACGGTCCCGACCCCGGCGAGGCGCAGCAGGTCCAGCGGCCCGCTGCCGGTGCCGGCCGCAGCGGTCAGGAGGTCGGTCAGCCCGAGCCGGCCGAGCGCCGTGACGGCGAGGAACAGCCCGCAGACGAAGAGCACCAGCGGCAGCGGCAGCAGGTGGAAGGACAGCGCTCCGGGCCGGCGGAGCGCCGCGGTGACCGCGAGCACGACCGCGGCGACCGTCGCGGGCACCCAGACGGGCACGTGCAGCACCGGGTCGCCGACCGCGAGCGCGGGCACGAGCAGCGCGACGACGACCGCGGCGACGACGAACAGGGGCCGGTCGGCGACCGGTGCCGCGGGCGGCGGGGTGTAGCGGTGGGCGAGGGCGCGCCGGGAGAGCACGGCGAGGATCGCGACCGGCACGAGCACGGCGACCGCGGCGGGCAGCCAGGACCTCGCCACGTAGGCGGAGCCGAACGCGGGATCGGACTCGGCGAGCAGGTTGGTCAGGTTCGACACCGGCAGCAGCAGGGACCCGGTGTTCGCGAGCCAGACCGTGGTGAGCGCGAACGGGATCGGCGACAGCCCGACCCGCCTGGCGAGGGTCACGACGACCGGGGTGAGCAGCACCGCGGTCGTGTCGAGGGACAGGAACACGGTGGACGCGACCGCCACGAGCACGACGAGGACCCAGAGCACGCCGCCGTGGCCGCGGGCCAGACGGGCGGCGAGCGCCGCGAGCCGATCGAACAGGCCCGCCTCGGCGGCGATCGCCGCGACGACCGTGATCGCGACCACGAACCCCAGCACGGGGGCGATGCGCTCCCCGAGCGCGACGGCGTCCGCGGCCGGCAGGATCCCGGTCGCCACCGCGACCAGGCCCATGATGAGCAGGCCGCCGCCGAGGACGGCCAGCACCACGGGTCGAACCTAGCGGACGCGCGTCGTGCTCAGCTCCCAGAGGGTGGCGGCGGTGCGCGCGTCGTCCGCCTGCGGCGCGGTGCGGCCCGGTGCGGTCAGCCGGGAGAAGTAGTTGCCGGAGGGCGCGGGGACGCTCGCCGCGGCCGCGAGCCGGACGAGCGGCTGCGCGCCGTCCTCCGGCGAGAGCGCGAAGCGCTTCCCGAGCGCGATGAACGGGTTCGTGCCGCCGAACCCCGTCGCGACGAAGCCGGGGTGGAACGCCCAGGTGCCGATCCCCGAACCGGCCGTGCGGCGCGCGAGCTCGCGGGTGAACAGGATGTTCTCCAGCTTCGCCGTGCCGTACGCCCGCCAGCCCGCGAGCCACGGGCCGCGGAGCTCGTCGAGATCGTCGAGCCGCACGCGGCCGGAGGTGTTCGCGGCGCTCGCCGTCTGGATCACGCGGACCGTGCCCGGCGCGGCAGCCGCCGTCTCCCGGAGGCGATCGAGCAGCAGGGTCGTCAGCAGGAAGCCCGCGAGGTGGTTGCGCTGGAACGTGATGCCGTTCCCGTCGGGCGTGACGCCGCGCGGCGCCATCCCGCCCGCGTTGTTCGCGAGCACGTGGATCGCGGGGTAGGCGCCGGTGAGCGCCGCCGCGAGCTCGCGGACCGAGTCGAGCCGGTCGAAGTCGGCGAGGAAGGCGCGACCGCCGGTCTCGGCGGCGACCGCCTCCGTGCGCTCCCGGTTCCGGCCGACCACCGCGACCTCGGCCCCGAGCAGCGCGAGCTCGCGCGCCGCGGCTCGGCCGATCCCGGAGCTCGCCCCCGTGACGACGACGGTGCGGCCCTCCATCCGGCCGGGGGCCGGCAGCGTGACGCTCATGCCCGGCCGTCCGTCTCGAGCAGGCGCAGCCAGACCTCGCTGAGCGTCGGGTAGGACGGGACCGCGTGCCAGAGCCGCTGGATCGGGACCTCGCCGACGACCGCGATCGTGGCGGCGTGGAGCATCTCGCCGACGTCGTACCCGACGAAGGTCGCCCCGAGCGGCACGTCGCGCTCATCGTCGATGACGAGCTTCGCGCGCCCGACGTAGTGGTCGTCGTAGACGAATGCGCCGGAGACCGCGGCGAGGTCGTACTCCGCGACCCGGACGGTGTGCCCCGCCCGCTTCGCGGCCGCCTCGGTGAGGCCGACGGACGCCACCTCCGGGTCGGTGAACGTCACCTGCGGCACCGCGGCGTGATCCGCCGTCGCGGTGAACCTGGTCCATGGTCCGGTGTCGGGCGACCGCCCCTGCGCCCTGGCGGCGATCACGCGGCCCGCCGCGCGGGCCTGGTACTTGCCCTCGTGGGTCAGCAGGGCGCGGTGGTTCACGTCGCCGACGGCGTAGAGCCACGGCTCGTCCGCGTTCGTCGCCGCGTCCACGAGCATCGTGTCGTCGACGGGCAGCCACTCGCCGTCGGCCAGCCCGACGGCGTCGAGGCCGAGCCCGCGCGTGCGGGGCGTCCGACCGGTCGCCACGAGGATCTCGTCGGCCTCGAGCGTGGATCCGTCGTCGAGCGTCGCGGTCACGACGCCGCCCTCCCGGACGACCTTCGTGACCGACGCGCCCAGGCGGACGTCGGCCCCGTGCGAGCGCAGCGCCTCCACGACGAGCTCGCCCGCGAACGGCTCCATCCCGGCGAGCATCCCGCGGCGCACGACGATCGTGACCGCGGAGCCGAGCGAGGTGTAGGCCGTCGCCATCTCCGCACCGACCACGCCGCCCCCGAGGATGAGGAGCCGGCCGGGCACCGCGGTCGCGGAGGTCGCCTCGCGGGAGGTCCAGGGGCTCGCATCCGCGAGACCCTCGATGGTCGGGATCATCGCGGCGCTGCCGGTGCACACGGCGACGGCCGATCGGGCCTCGAGCTCGACCTCGGTGCCGTCCGGCTGCGTCACCGCGACCCGCTTCGGCCCGGTCAGGCGTGCGCGGCCGCGCACGAGGTCGATGCCGGCGGAGTCGAGCCAGGCGACCTGGCCGCCGTCGTCGTAGTCCGACACGGTGGCGTCCCGGCGCGCGAACACCGCCGAGGGGTCGATGCGCCCGGTGACCGCCTCCTTCGCGCCCGCGACGTGCCGGGCGCCGCGCAGGGCCGCGCCGGGCCTGAGCAGCGCCTTCGAGGGCATGCACGCCCAGTACGAGCACTCGCCCCCGACCAGCTCGGACTCGACGACGACCGCCGTCAGCCCCTCCTTGTGCGCGTAGTCGGCGACGTTCTCACCGACCGGCCCCGCACCGATCACGATCAGGTCGACCGTCCGGCCCATTCATGCCTCCACGTTGTCGCGATGCTGCGCACGGTATCCGCGCCCGGCTGACGTCCGCTGGGCGCGGGATCAGCGCGCCCGGCTCGATGCGGTGAGCGCTCCGATGAGCCGGAGGATCGTCCCCTGGTACCCCGCCACGTCGTCGGGGGAGGCAGGGGCGACCATCGTCACTCCGGCCCCGGTGATCGTGCGGCCCGCGGACGCGGCCGCGATCGCGGCCGTCACCGCCGCCACCCCGCACCCGAACGGCTGCGGGTCCGTCACCCCGTCGAACTCGCCGGGGTCGAGCACGTCGAGGTCGACGTGCAGGTAGAGCTCGTCCACGTCGAGCGCCTCGACCGCCGCTGCGAGCCCGGAGGCCACCGCGTCCGCGCCGACGACCGCGATCCCGGACGCGGCCACGAACGCGGCCTCCTGGTCGTCCATGCTCCTGGTGCCCGCGAGCACGACCCGGTGCGGATCCACGGGGGCCGCCGCGGTCAGCCCCTCCGCACCCTCCCCGAGCAGCGCCCGCAGCACCATCCCGCAGAACGCGCCGCTCGGACTCGACTCCGGGGTGTTGAGGTCCGGGTGGGCGTCGAACCAGACGAGGCCGAGCCGCGCGCCCCGCGCGGCGGCGGACGCGGCGGCGTGCTCGACCGCGGCGAGCTCGACCCCGCAGTCGCCGCCGATCACGACGGGCAGCTCGCCTGCCGGGAGGCCGTCGAGCGCGTCGCGCAGGCGCTCCCGGACCGCGGCGACCGAGGAGTAGCGGTGCACGCCGGTGCCCACCGCGTCGCCCGCGCCGAGCGGCACGTCGACGGTGAGTGTGGCGGCGGACGGGAGGTCGCCGCGGATCGCCTCCGCGCCGTCGATCAGGCGCATCGCGCGACTGGACGAGGACCCCTGCCACTGCGGCACGACGACGAACCTGGCCGGCATGGGCCGAGCCTAGTTGTCGGTCACCGCCGCGGTCGCGTGTCGCACTCGCGGCAGATCACGCGCGTCGAGTGCGGCGAGATCCCGGCGGGGGTCATCGCGTAGAACGGGACCTCGTACATGGAGACCCGGTTGCAGCGGTCGCAGGTGTCGCCCGTCCGCTTCGCGTCGCCGTTGGTGATGGTCGCCTTCGGCGCGGTCCGCGTCTCGCAGACGCAGAAGATCCGCTCCCCGACCTGACGGGGCCCGTCCATCGTGAGCACGAACAGGGCGACGCTGAACACGCCTTCCCGGCGGCAGCGGCAGCAGACCGCGTCGAGCGGCACGGGGCTGCCGGAGACGACGGCGGTGGAGGTGCGGGGCTCGGCCATGGCTTACGGTCACCCGCTGCGATTCGGTTGCTGACCGCACACCCTGCACGTTCGCCGTGGGCGAACAGGCCGCCCGATCCGGCGCCCGCTTCCCTCCGCGGGGACGGTCGTGATGCACTGACCGCATGGAGCACGCGGAGTCAGCCGACGGCACCCCCATCGCCTTCGAGCGCACGGGGACCGGCTTCCCGGTCGTCGTCCTGGGCGGCGCCTTCTCGACCAGGTCCGCGGGTGCGCCCCTCGCCGCCGCGCTCGCCGAGCACGGCCTGACGGGCGTCTCGGTCGACCGGCGCGCGCGGGGCGACTCCGGCGACACCGCGCCGTACAGCCCGCTGCGGGAGGTGGAGGACCTCGCGGCCGTGATCGCGGCGGTCGGCGGCCGGGCCGCGGTGCTCGGTCACTCGTCCGGCGCGGTCCTGGCCCTGCTCGCCGCGGGCCAGGGCGCGCCGATCTCGCACCTGTTCCTCTCCGAGCCGCCCCTGCACTTCGGCGTCGATCCCCTCGCGGACGACCTCCCGGACCGCCTCCAGGCCCTCGTCGACGACGGCAGGCCCGAGGACGCGGTGACCCTCTTCCAGCGGGAGGCCGTCGGGCTGCCCGCGCCCGTCGTCGAGCAGATCCGGAGCAGCCCGATGTTCGCCGGGCTGGTGCCGCTCGCGCAGTCCGTCGTCTACGACGCGCTGCTCACCGCGGCGGCGGACACCCCCACGACGGCGATGACCGGGGTGGGGATGCCGGTCGTCATCCTGCGCGGCGAACCCACCTTCCCCTTCCTCGTGACGGCCACGGAGCGCCTCGCGAGCGCGATGCCCGCAGCCGAGCTCGTCGTCGTCCCCGAGTCGCACGACCACGCCGTGGACCCGGAGGGGACCGCGCGCGAGGTCGCGGCCCGCGTGCCCCGATGAGCGCCGGCACGGGCGGGCTCGTCATCCCGCTCTGGGCCGATCTCACCGCCGTCGGGCTCGGCGGCGTACAGGGGGCCCTGTTCGCCTCCGGGTTCCGCGGCCAGCGGCGGCTCGACCTGCTGGGCGTGGTCGTGATCGGCATCCTGATCGGGATGGGCGGCGGGCTCATCCGCGACCTGCTGCTCGGCGTCGCGCCCGTCACCCTGCACAGCGACTGGTACCTGATCACCGCGGTCGCGTCGTCCCTCGCGGGGATGCTCCTCGCGCGGCCGCTGCAGCGGCTGAACGCCGTCATCGTCGGGCTCGACGCGGTCGTGATCGGCCTGTTCGGCGCGTTCGGCACGAGCAAGGCGCTCGTCCTCGGCCTGCCGCTCGTGCCTGCCGTCTTCGTCGGCGCGGTCGCGGCGGTGGGCGGCGGCGTGCTCCGCGACGTGATCATGGGGCTGCCGGTCGCGGTGATGCACGTCGGCTCGCTCTACGCCGTCGCGGCGGCGGGCGGCTCCGCCGTGCTCGCCGCGCTGCACGCCTTCGGTGTCGCGCTGCCGGTGGCGGCGGTCGTCGGGCTCGTCGTGACCAGCGTCGTCCGGCTCCTCGCGGTGGTGTTCGACCTCTCCCTGCCGGAGCAGCGGAACCTGCACCGCCGGCGCGTCGCCGTCGAGACGGGCGCCATCCCGGTCGTGCGGCGGTGAGCGCACCCCGCATGACGCGCCGTCTCGCGGTGCTGTTCGCGATCGTCGCGGGCTCGGCGGTCGGCAACCTCTACTGGGCGCAGCCGCTGCTCGACCTGATCGCGCGCCAGCTGCGCACGGATCCCGCGACGGCGGGGTGGCTCGTCACCACCACCCAGCTCGGGTACGCGCTCGGCGTGCTGCTGATCGTGCCGCTCGGCGACCTCGTGGACCGGCACCGGCTCGTCCCGATCGCGCTGGCCGGTGCGGCGGTCGCGCTCGGGGCGAGCGCCCTCGCGCCGACCTTCCCGGTCCTGGCCGTCACCCTCGCGCTCGTCGGCGTCACGACCGTGAGCGGGCAGATCCTGGTGCCGCTCGCGGGGGACCTCGCCGACGACGCCGACCGAGGCCGCATCGTCGGCACGGTCGTCTCCGGCATCCTGATCGGCATCCTGCTGTCCCGGACGGTGAGCGGGTTCGTCGCCGGGCTGCTCGGCTGGCGCGCGATCTACCTCGTCGCGGCGGTCGTCTCGCTGCTGCTCGCGGCGCTGCTCGCCCGGGCCCTCCCGGTGCTGCCGCCGCGGACCAGGCTCGCCTACCCGGCGCTGATCGGCTCGGTCCTCCGGATCGTCGCCCGGGAGCGGGTGGTGCGCTGGAACCTCGTCCTCGGGGGCGTGTCCTTCAGCGTGTTCACGATGTTCTGGACGGCGCTCACGTTCCTGCTCGCGGCGCCTCCCTTCTCGCTGCCGGTCGGCACGATCGGGCTGTTCGGGCTCGTGGGCCTCGCCGGGGCGATCGCCGCGCAGCGCGCTGGCCGGCTGCACGACCGCGGCCTCGGGCTCGTGACGATCGGCGTCGCCTGGGCCCTGGTCCTCGTCGCGTTCGTCATCGGCGGCCTCGGCGCGCACAGCGTGCCCCTGCTCGTGATCGCGATCCTCGTCCTCGACGTCGCGATCCAGGGGCACAACATCACGGTGCAGACGCGGATGTTCCAGGTCGACCCGGCCGCACGGAGCCGCCTCAACACGGCCTTCGTGGCGAACAACTTCCTGTGGGGCGCGGTCGGGTCCGGCCTCACCGCCGTGCTCTGGCACCTCGGCGGGTGGACCGCGGTGTGCATCGCGGGCGCGGTGCTGAGCGGCTTCGCGTGGACGGTCTGGGCCGTGGGCAGGAGGGGCGGCCTGCGCATCGCCGCGTCGCCCGGGAACGATCCGAGCCCGCGGGCGGTTGCACCCGGTGGGCGCACCGCGCCCCTGATCGACACCGACGTGAAGGAGTCCTGACATGAGCACCGAGACCGCGATCCTCGCCGGCGGCTGCTTCTGGGGTGCGCAGCAGCTGCTGCGCCGCCGCCCGGGGGTGCTCTCGACCCGCGTCGGCTACTCCGGCGACGAGTCGACGCCGAACGCGACCTACCGCCGCCACGGCGACCACGCGGAGAGCGTCGAGATCGTGTTCGACCCCGCGCTGATCTCCTACCGCGAGATCCTCGAGTTCTTCTTCCAGATCCACGACCCGTCCACGCGCGACCGCCAGGGCAACGACGTCGGTCGCAGCTACCGCTCGGCGATCTTCTTCACGAGCGACGAGCAGCGGAGGGTCGCGCTCGACACGATCGCGGACGTCGACGCCTCCGGGCTCTGGCCGGGGAAGGTGGTCACCGAGGTCGAGCCCGCCGGCGCGTTCTGGGAGGCGGAGGAGGAGCACCAGGACTACCTGGAGAAGCACCCGCACGGGTACACCTGCCACTTCGTGCGGCCGGGCTGGACGCTCCCGCGTCGGCAGGAGCAGCACGCCTGACCCGACGGGTCAGATGTCGACGTCGCTGCCCATCGTCACGGTGCGGTCGGACGGCAGCCGGAAGCGTGCCGCCGGGTCGGCCGCGTTGTGCGCGAGCCCGACGAAGAACGCCTTCCGCCACCGCACCATCCCCGTGGTCCGGGTGCGCCGGATGGCGCCGCGGGAGACGAAGAACGAGGCCGTGTCCATCGTCGCCGGGTCCACGTCGAGCGCGCCGGTGTGGCACGCCGCCCGCATGGC
Organism: Amnibacterium sp.; assembly: GCF_051956055.1. NCBI lineage: Bacteria > Bacillati > Actinomycetota > Actinomycetes > Micrococcales > Microbacteriaceae > Amnibacterium > Amnibacterium sp. The sequence continues at coordinate 3,762 of NZ_JBQCGC010000115.1, read as the reverse complement.
GGCCGGCACGTCGGGGGACTCGGAGAAGCCGAAGCGGATCGTGAGGTGCTCGACGCCGTCGTCCGCGTAGCCGAGCTCGTCGTACGAGAACCGCTTCTGGGGCGGCACCTGCGGCATGCCGAGGATCTCGATCGAGACGATCACCACCCGCTCGTGGAGCACGTGGTTGTGGTCGACGTTCGCGCGGAGCGCCAGCGGGACCGTCTCGCGGTTCGGGTGCGGGAAGATCGCGACGCCGGGCACGCGGGTGAGGCCGCTCGAGCGCACCTCCTCGACGAAGTCGGCGAGGGAGCCCTCCTTGTCCCGCCGGTCGTCGGAGACGAGCTGCCGGCCCCGCCGCCACGTCGTCATCACGAGGATGACGGCCGCCGCGATGAGGAGCGGCACCCAGCCGCCGTGCACGATCTTCGAGAGGTTCCCGGACAGGAACACCAGCTCGAGGCCCGCGAACGCGATCGCGGCGAGCGTGACCTGCCACGCCCGCCAGCGCCAGAGCAGCGGCGCGACGGTGAGCAGCAGCACGCTGTCGACGACGAGCGCGCCGGTGACGGAGACGCCGTACGCCGTCGCGAGGCGGTCGGAGGAGCCGAACGAGATCATGATCGCCAGCACGCCGACGAAGAGCAGGCCGTTCACCGCCGGCAGGTAGATCTGCCCGCTCTCGTGCTTCGAGGTCTGCCGGATGGTCAGCGGCGGCAGCAGCCCCAGCAGCACCGCCTGCCGCGACAGCGAGAAGGCGCCCGAGATCACCGCCTGGCTCGCGATGATCGTCGCGGCCGTCGCGAGCACCACGACCGGCAGCCGCAGCGCCTCCGGGAAGAGCAGCAGGAACGGGTCGGAGCGCGCGGACGGCTGCGACAGCACGAGCGAGGCCTGACCGAGGTAGTTGAGCGTCAGCGCGGGGAACACGACGAAGAACCAGGCGCGCCGGATGGGCGACCTGCCGAAGTGGCCCATGTCCGCGTAGAGCGCCTCCGCCCCGGTGATCACGAGCACCACCGCGCCCATCGCCACGAAGGCGATCGCGGGGTGCGCGGCGACGAACACGACCGCCCATGACGGGGAGAGCCCCTGCAGGACGGACGGGTCGTGCACCACCTGGCCGAGGCCCGCGACGGCGAGCACGGCGAACCACAGCAGCATCACGGGACCGAACAGGTTGCCCACCTTGCCGGTGCCGAAGCGCTGCAGGAAGAAGAGCGCGGCGAGGATGACCGCCGCGATCGGCACGGTGAGGTGCCCGATCGCGGGCGCCGCGACCTTCACCCCCTCGACCGCGGACAGCACGCTGATCGCCGGCGTGATGAGCGAGTCGCCGTAGAAGAGCGAGACGCCGACGATGCCGATCAGCAGGAAGACGCCGCTGCTGCGGACGCGGTGCCTGCGGATCCGCTGCGCGAGCGCGGCGAGCGCCATCACGCCGCCCTCACCGTCGTTGTCCGCGCGCATGAGGATCGTGACGTACTTGAGCGACACGATGACGGTGATGCTCCAGAACATCAGCGACACGACGCCGTAGACGTCGGCGGCGTTCGCGCGCACGATCCCGCCGTCGATCGTGAAGACGGTCCGCAGCGCGTAGAGCGGGCTGGTGCCGATGTCGCCGAACACGACCCCGAGCGCAGCGAGCCCCATCGCGACGATGCCGCCGCGGACCGCCCCGCCGTGGGCGGTCGCCCCGTCGGTCGGCAGCCCGGTCTCGGTCGACTGGGCGCCCTCCGGATCGGCGGGCTCGACGACGCCCTCGCCGGCCTCCGACTCGTCGGCCGCCGCGGGAGCGGGGTGCTCGGACTCCTTCGACCGACCCATCGCGCCGTTCCTCCTCGTACCCGTTCCGCCGCCGCGGCCCTCTCGGACCTTCCGGCGGCCCCCGCGAGGGTACGTCAGCGCGAGCCCGCGCCCGTCCAGGAACCCCGGGGCGCGGTTCAGCGCGGACGGACGGTGAGCGTCTGCGCGGAGCTGCCGAACGGACCGGCGGTGTCGTGGAGGGTGGTCAGGGTGAGCCCGGCGCCGGGCTGCACCCCCACAGTCTTCCCGGGTCAGTGCTCCTGCTTGAGCACGAAGTACGAGCCCCGGATCGTGCCGGCGAGCCGCGACCGCTGCCGGGCGAACCGGAACGCGCCCAGCTCCTCCGGCACGGGCATGCCGTCGGAGAGCTTGAACCCCACGGCGCGCTTGCCGTCGTCGGCGAGCGCGTACATCACGTTCACGGCGAGGCCGCTCTCATGGAAGACGTACGTCATCCGGATGCCGTCGACCTCGAAGTCGGTCGCCTCGAGCGGGGGGGGGGGAGGCGATGACCAGATCGCGCTCGCGCTGCAGGATGCCGCGCACCCGGTCGACCGCGGCCGCGCCGGCGGGCTCGTCGGCCCGCTCGACGGTGAACACGTGGTCGTACTTGTTCTTGAAGTAGCGCGCCTCGTTCGCCCGCAGGCCTGCGAGCGCCTCCGCGACGGGCGAGGACTCCAGCCCGGTGGTCGACACGGTCGTGAAGTCGACGGCGTATGGCATCCGGGTTTCCTCCTCCTGGTGCGGGTGCAGCGCGATCCTCGCAGCCGGGGCGAGCCCCCGCTTCTCCGATCCTGCTGGCCGGTCGCCGTCAGCCGGCCCGATCCGTCACCCGCCTGGTCGCCGCGAGCAGCTCCGAGAGCCGGTCGCGCGCCTCCTCCAGCACCGAGAGCGGGACGCCGAGCCGCTCGACGACCCGGCCCGGCACCTCCTCGGCGCGGGCCCGCAGGGCGCGACCGCGCTCCGTGAGGCCGATGCGGAGCTCGCGCTCGTTGTCCGGGTTGCGCTCCCTCGACACGTAGCCGATGGCCTCGAGCCGCTTGAGGAGCGGCGAGAGGGTCGGCGGCTCCAGGTAGAGGGTGTCCGCGATGTCGCGCGCCGTGCGCGGGCTCCGCTCCCACAGCGCGAGCAGCACGAGGTACTGCGGATGGGTCAGCCCGAGCGGCTCGAGGATCGGCCGGTAGACGCCGATCACGCTCCTGCTCGTCGCGGCGAGTGCGAAGCAGACCTGGCGGTCGAGCGCCAGCGGGTCCTCGGTGTCCGGCATCCGGGCAGTCTAGTCGTGCACGAACTGTTAGGATACGAAGCATGGGTCGGCGCACACTCCGCGAACGCCTCTTCGGCGGCGCGCGGGGACTCGACAAGAACCTCCTGCCGTTCATGGGACCCGCGCAGGTGGGCGCCGGACACCCGGAGGAGCCCTACCGGCTGCCCGACGACCCGCGGTGCCCCGTCTGCCACGGGCCGATGGCGCTGCACGAGCTCGCGCGCAGCGACGACCCCTCGCGTCCCACCCGCATGATCTGTCCTCCGCGGAGCACCTGGGCCTGACGCGTCGCGGGTAAGCGTTCGCCAAGGAGCGCCCGCGGATCCGCTCCGCGACCGCGGGCCGACGCCACACTCGTGCGCGTGGTGACGAAGGCGGACGCGCGGCGCGCGGCGCGGGCGAAGGCGGCGGCCGAGCGGGAGGCGGAGGTGCGGCGACGGCGCCGACGCCGCCGGATCCTCGTCGGCGCGTCCATCGCGGCCGTGCTGGTCGTCGCGGGCGGCGCGGTGACCGTGGTCGAGGTGAGCAGCGCGTCCTCCGCGGCCGCCGCCGCGAGGACCGCTGCGGCGGTCAGGACGGCGGACCGCACCGCGGCGACGTCGGCGGCGGACGGCAGGACCCACCCGCCCCCGTGGGCGCGGCCGACGGACGTGGAGTCCGCGGTGCGGGCCCCGGGGCGCACCATTCAAACCGCCGAGGGCACGGCC
>NZ_JBQCGC010000114.1:0-2586 GCF_051956055.1 Amnibacterium sp. | reverse complement strand
GGGCCACCACGAGGTGAAGAAGGGCTGCGACGCGGGCGACTGCGGCGCGTGCACCGTGCTGCTCGACGGCGAGCCGGTGCACTCGTGCATCGTGCCGGCCCATCGCGTCGCGGGGCGCCGCGTCACGACCGCGAGCGGGCTGGGCACGCCGGAGGCGCTGTCCCCCGTGCAGCAGCGATTCGTGGACGCCGCCGGCTTCCAGTGCGGGTTCTGCACCGCGGGCATGGTCGTGACCGCGTCCACCGCGACGGTCCAGGAGGCGGACGACGCCGACCTCCCCCGGCTCTTCAAGGGCAACCTGTGCCGCTGCACCGGGTATCGCAGCATCCGCGACGCGCTCGCCGGGATCGGCACGACGGAGGTGCGCGGGGTCGCGGGCGGCATCGGCCGTGCGGTGCGCGCGCCGGCCGCGGAACGCGTCGTCAGCGGCCGCGAGCCGTACACGCTCGATGTCGGGACCACGGCCGTCGCCCACCTCGCGGTGCTGAAGAGCCCGCACGCCGCCGCCCGCATCCGCCGCATCGACGCGGCCGCCGCGCTCGCGATGCCCGGCGTGCTCGCGGTCCTCACGCACGAGGACGCCCCCGACGTGCTGTTCTCGACGGGCCGCCACGAGCAGCGGCTCGAGGACCCGGACGACACCCTCGTGCTCGACCCGGTCATCCGCTTCGAAGGGCAGCGGGTCGCGGCGGTGGTGGCGGAGACGATCGGGCTCGCGGAGGCGGCCTGCCGCGCGATCGCTGTCGAGTACGAGCCGCTGCCCGCCGTGTTCGATCCGGAGGACGCCCGCAGCCCCGGCGCCCCGCTCGTGCACGGGGACAAGGACGCGGAGACGAGCCGCATCAGCGACCCCCTCCGGAACGTCGTCGCGCAGCTCCACGGGGAACTCGGGGACGTCGACGCGGCGCTGGACGCCGCCGACGTCGTCGTGTCGGGCACCTGGCGGACCGCCCGGGTCTCGCACGCCGCGCTCGAGACGCACGCCACCCGCGGCTGGCTCGACGCCGACGGCCGCCTCGTGCTCCGCACCAGCTCGCAGGTGCCGTACCTCGTGCACGCCGAGCTCTGCCGGATCCTCGGGCTGCAGCCGGACCGGGTCCGGGTGTTCACGGCGCGGGTCGGGGGCGGGTTCGGGGGCAAGCAGGAGCTGCTCACCGAGGACCTCGTGGCGCTCGCCGTGCTCCGGACGGGCCGCCCCGTCCAGTACGAGTTCACCCGGGAGGACGAGTTCACGATCGCACCCCTCCGGCACCCGAAGCGGGTGGCGGTGACCCTCGGTGCGAGCGCGGACGGGGTGCTCACCGCGATGGAGGTCGACGTGCTGGCCGACACCGGCGCGTACGGGAACCACGGTCCCGGCGTGCTGTTCCACGGCAGCCACGAGTCGGTCGCGCTGTACCGGGCGCCCAACCGGCGGGTGGACGCGGAGGCGGTGTACACGAACAACCCGCCGTCCGGCGCGTTCCGCGGCTACGGACTCGGCCAGGTGATGTTCGGCGTCGAGTGCGCGATGGACGAGCTCGCGCGCCGGGTCGGCATCAGCCCCTTCGAGCTGCGCAGGCGCAACGCGATCCGGCCCGGGGACCCGATCGTGGTCACGGACCCCACCGAGCCGACCGACCTGCAGTACGGCGGCTACGGGCTGCCGGAGGCGCTCGACCTCGCGGAGGCGGCGCTCGCCCAGCCCGGCGAGCCCGCACCGACCGGCCCCGACTGGCGGGTCGGCACGGGCATGGCGGTCGGGATGATCGCCACGATGCCCCCGCGCGGGCACTTCAGCGAGGTGCGCCTCCGGCTCGACGCCGACGGGGGCGCCTCCCTCGACGTCGGCACCGCCGAGTTCGGCAACGGCACCACCACCGTGCACGCGCAGCTCGTCGCGGAGCTGCTCGCGATCCCGCCGGAGGCCGTGCGGATCCGCTCGGCCGACACGGACGCGGCCCCCTACGACACCGGGGCGTTCGGGTCCGCCGGCACGGTGGTGGCCGGCAAGGCGGTGCACGCGGCTGCGGCCGCGATGCGGGACCTGGTGCTCGCCGCGGCGGGCCCGGATGCCATGCTCGAGCCGGGAGGTGTCCGGACCCCGGGCGGCTGGACGCCGTTGGCCGCGTTCGCCCCGCTCGAGACCACCGGCTCGGCGGACGGCACACCCCGCGGGCTGGCGTTCAACGTGCACGCCTTCCGGGTGGCGGTCCATACGGGCACCGGTGAGGTGCGCATCCTGAAGTCCGTGCAGGGCGTCGACGCCGGCACCGTGCTGAACCCGGAGCAGCTCACCGGCCAGGTGGAGGGCGGGACGGCGCAGGCGATCGGCTCCGCGCTGTTCGAGGAGGTGCGGGTGGAGGAGGGGCACGTCCTGACGCGCACGTTCCGCAACTACCACGTGCCGCAGATGGCGGACGTGCCGCGCACGGAGGTGCGCTTCACCTCCACCTACGACGCCCTCGGGCCGTTCGGCGCGAAGTCGATGAGCGAGGCGCCGTACAACCCGGTGGCGCCCGCGCTCGCGAACGCGATCCGGGACGCGATCGGCGTCCGGCCCACCGAGCTGCCCATGACCCGCGACCGCATCTGGCGCCTGCTCCA
>NZ_JBQCGC010000113.1:0-23465 GCF_051956055.1 Amnibacterium sp. | reverse complement strand
GGCGTGCCCTACATCGTCGTCGCGCTGAACAAGGCCGACGTCGTCGACGACGAGGAGATCCTGGAGCTCGTCGAGCTCGAGGTCCGCGAGCTGCTCTCGAGCCAGGAGTTCGACGGCGACAACGCCCCGATCGTCCGCGTCTCGGCGCTGCAGGCCCTCGAGGGCGACGCCAAGTGGGGCGAGACGGTCGCCGACCTGATGGACAAGGTCGACGAGTTCGTGCCGGAGCCCGAGCGCGACACCGACAAGCCGTTCCTGATGCCGATCGAGGACGTCTTCACCATCACCGGTCGTGGCACGGTCATCACCGGCCGCGTCGAGCGCGGTGTCCTGAAGGTCAACTCCGAGGTCGAGATCGTCGGCATCAAGCCGACCAGCATCAAGACCACGGTCACCGGTGTCGAGATGTTCCGCAAGCTCCTCGACGAGGCGCGCGCGGGCGAGAACGTCGGTCTGCTCCTCCGCGGCACCAAGCGCGAGGAGGTCGAGCGCGGCCAGGTCGTCGTGAAGCCGGGTTCGGTCACGCCGCACACGAACTTCGAGGCGAACGCGTACATCCTGTCGAAGGACGAGGGCGGGCGTCACAACCCGTTCTACGCGAACTACCGTCCGCAGTTCTACTTCCGCACCACGGACGTCACGGGCGTCATCTCGCTGCCCGAGGGCACCGAGATGGTCATGCCGGGTGACACGACGGAGATGACCGTCGAGCTCATCCAGCCGATCGCGATGGAGGAGGGCCTCCGCTTCGCGATCCGCGAGGGCGGCCGCACCGTCGGCGCCGGCACGGTGACGAAGATCATCAAGTGAGCTGACGCTCACTGCACGACGAGGGGTCGGACCTGCGGGTCCGGCCCCTTCGTCGTCCCTCCGGCCTCGCGGATCCGCACTTCTTCGCCGATCCGCAGTTCGTCCCCGACACGCCGCAGGTCCGCGGCCGGCGGCGGCGCGGCGCGGAGGAACTGCGGATCCGCGGGGATCCCCGGGACGGGGAGGGGTGCTGCGCACGGCGCGCACCTACAGTGGTCCGGTCATGCCTGCCCCGGTCCCGTCCCCTTTCGTCCCCGAGTCGACCGAACCGGTCGCCCTCGCCGACCTCGCCGCTCGATTCGGCCTCGCGGGCGACCCCCGCGGTGTCGCCGTCACCGGCATCAGCCTCGGCACCGCCGCGGTGCGCCCCGGTCACCTGTTCATCGCCCTGCAGGGCGTGCGCAGCCACGGGGCGGACTACGCCTCGGAGGCGGTGGAGCGCGGCGCCGTCGCTGTCCTCACCGACCCCGAGCACGCCGACCTCCCCGTCGACGTGCCGGTCGTCGCCGCCCCGCAGCCGCGCCTCCTGCTCGGGGAGCTCGCGGCCGCCGTGTACCGCACGCGGGAGCACCACCCGGTGCTGCTCGGCGTGACCGGCACGAACGGCAAGACCTCGACGAGCCACTTCCTCGCCGGGCTGCTCGACCTGCTGGGCGTGCCGAACGGGCTGAGCTCCACGGCCGAGCGGCGCGTGGGGTCCGAGCGTCGCGTCGCGGGCCTCACGACCCCGGAGGCGACCGAGCTGCACGCGCTCATCGCGCGGATGGTCGAGGTGGGGGTGGAGGCCGCCGCGATCGAGGTCAGCGCCCAGGGGCTCTCCCGGCACCGGCTGGACGGGATCGTCTTCGACGTCGCCGGGTTCACGAACCTGAGCCACGACCATCTCGACGACTACGCCGACATGGAGGAGTACTACGCGGCGAAGGCCGTGCTGTTCCAGCCCGACCGCGCCCGCCGGGCGGTCGTCTCCCTCGACACCGCGTGGGGGCGACGGGTGGTCGCCGATGCCGGGGTGCCGACCGTCACGATCGCGCTCGCCGGAGGCGAGGCGGCGGACTGGACGGTGACCGTGACGGAGGAGACGCAGGCGTACACGGCGTTCGTGCTGACGGGCCCGGAGGGCACGGTCGCGACCCGCATCCCGGTGCTCGGCGCCCACATGGCGGCGAACGCCGGGCTCGCGATCGTGATGCTGCTCGAGGCGGGCTACGCGTTCGACCGGCTGCGGACCGTGCTCGAAGCGCCGCGCGGCATGGACGCGACGCTCCCGGGTCGCACCGAGCTCGTCTCCGGCCCAGGCGCGCCGGCGGTCTACGTCGACTTCGGCCATTCGCCGCACGCGTTCCAGGAGACGCTCGCCGCGGTGCGGGCCGTCACGCCGGGCAAGGTGATCATGCTGTTCGGCGCCGACGGCGACCGGGATGCGACGAAGCGGCCGGACATGGCGCGGGCGGCCGTGTCCGGCAGCGACGTGCTCGTCATCACCGATCATCACCCGCGGTTCGAGGACCCGGCGAGCATCCGGGCCACGCTCATGGGCGCTGCGCGCGAGGCCGACCCCGAGCACCCGCTCTACGAGGAGGGGCAGCCCGAGAAGGCGATCCGACTCGCGATCTCGCTCGCCGAGCCGGGCGACGCGATCCTCTGGGCCGGGCCCGGGCACCAGAACTACCGGGACATCCGCGGCGTGCGCACCGACTACTCCGCTCGCCGGGAGGCCCGCGCGGCCCTGCAGGAGGCCGGGTACGCGGCCGCGCCGGCCCATGACCTGCAGGCCTGAGCGCCGAGCGGGGCGGCGCGCATAGGACACTCATCACCCTGACCGGGGTGGCCGCCAGGCGCGGCTCGTAGCGTGACACGCGGACAGTCCGGGGAGCTCCCGGGCCGGTCGCACCCCGACCCGACGGGCAATCGGGTCGATCCGAGGGCGACCAGGCCCCCTCCGGACCGGGTGGGTGAGAAGGGGAGGGCTCGGCGGCCCTCCCCTTCTCCACGTCCGCAGGAGTCCCGCAGCGGACCGGCCGGGCCCGTTCAGCCCGCCCTCCCTACACTCGCGGACCGTGGCGGACGGCGAGAGCAGGAGGAGCACGAGGCTCCGCAAGAGCAATCCGCTCGGCAAGGGCTACCGCCGGGTGCGTGCGGGCAAGGGATTCAGCTACCGCGACACCGATGGACGCACGGTGAGCGATCCGGCAATCCGTCGGCGGTTCGACGCCCTCGGGATCCCGCCGGCCTGGACGGACGTGTGGATCGCCCCGTACGAGAACGGGCACATCCAGGCGGTCGGCCACGATGCGGCCGGGCGCAAGCAGTACCTGTACCACCCGACCTGGCGCGAGCGGCACGACAAGAACAAGTACCGCCGCATGCTGCTCCTCGCGGAGGCGCTGCCGGGGGCGCGCGGCACCGTCCGCCGCCACCTGCGCGACCCGGAGGATCCGCGCAGGCAGGTGCTCGCCGCCGCGTTCCGCATGCTCGACCTCGGCGGCCTCCGGATCGGTTCGACGGCGTACGAGGAGGAGAACGGCAGCTACGGGCTCACGACCCTCCACGGCGAGCACGTGCGCATCGACGGCGACGTCATCGCGCTCCGCTTCCCGGCGAAGAGCCACAAGCTGTGGGAGTCGGAGCTGCGGGACGAGGACCTCGCCGACCTGCTCGCTCGTCTGCGCCGGCGCGGGCCCGGCGAACGGCTCCTCGCCTACCGGAGCGGCGAGCGCTGGCACACGATCGCGCCGGAGGACGTCAACGGGTACGTGCGCGAGCGGCTGCACGGAGCGTTCTCCGCCAAGGACTTCCGCACGCTGCGGGGCACCGTCGCGGCGGCGACGAGCCTCGCGAAGCACGGGCCGGAACCGAAGCGGAGCGCGCAGAAGCGGGCGATCGCCGAGGCGATGCGGGCCGCCGCCGCCGAGCTCTCGAACACCCCGACGGTGGCGAAGGCGAGCTACGTCGACCCGCGCGTCATCGACCGCTACCGGGCGGGGGAGACGATCGATCCGACGCGGCTCCAGTCCGCGGAGTCGGAGGTGCTGGCGCTGCTGTTCGAGCGCCCGAACGCCCCGATCCAGCAGCCCGCGTCCTGACCCCCGAGGCAGCCCCCGCGCGTCCGCGCACCCCATACCCTGAGCGCGTGCGCCCCACCGTCAAGGACGTCGCCGCGCTGGCGAACGTCTCGCCGAAGACGGTGTCGAACGTGCTGGGCAACGCCGCGATCGTCGCGCCGGCCACACGGGCGCGCGTGGAGGACGCGATCCGGCGCCTCGGCTACGTGCCGAACCTCTCCGCGCGAGGCCTGCGTTCCGGTCGCACGGGGATCATCGCGCTCGTGATGCCGGACCTGCGCACCCCGTTCAGCGCGGAGCTCTCGCACGACTTCGTCGAGCTCGCGCACGAACGAGGCCTCGCGGTGCAGATCGAGCAGTCGTGGGACGACCCGCGGAGCCTCGGCGAGCTCATCGCACAGGCGCGCAGACGGCTGGTCGACGGCGTCGTGATGAACCCGACCACGGTCGCGCAGCGCGACGTCGTGCTGACGAGCGGGGCCGGGGCGGTACCCCTGGTCATGCTCGGCGAGGTGCTGCAGGAGGACGTCGACCAGGTCTGGGTCGACAGCGTCGACGCGGCGCTGCGGATGACGCGCTTCCTCATCGGGCTGGGGCACCGCCGGATCGCGATGCTCGGGGTGCCGGGGCCCGACGGCGAGACCTCGACCGGGGCCCAGCGCAGGGACGGCCTCCGGCTCGCCCTGCAGGAGGCGGGACTGCCCGTGGACCCGGCGCTCGAGGTGTCCTGCACCACCTGGACGCCGCAGGGCGGCTTCGCCGCCATGCGGGCGCTGCTCGCGCGCGGCGCCCGGCCGGATGCGGTGTTCTGCGCGACCGACTCCATCGCGATCGGCGCGCTGTCCGCGCTCTGGCAGGCCGGGATCCGGGTGCCGGACGAGGTCTCGGTCGCCGGATTCGACGACATCGACGACGGGGCGTTCGCGTCGCCGCCGCTCACGACGGTGCGGTTCGACAAGCGCGCGTACGCAGCCGCTGCGCTGGAGCGCCTGGTGGCCCGCATCGGGGGCTCCACGGAGCCGGTCGCCCGCATCACCGTGCCGGTCGAGATCGTCGCGAGGGCCAGTACCCGCGAGCGGATCCCTCCGCACCGCTGAGGAGACCCCCTCGGCAGCCGCACGTGAGCGCTCACGTTCATGCTTGACGCACGGTTCCAACGATGTAATCGTGGGAGGGACACATCGCAGTGCACCGAAGGGGAGCCCGTGCCGAACGCTCGCATCACCGTCTCGACCTCAGCGCCGATCGGCGCAGTCGACCGAAGGGTCTTCGGATCCTTCGTGGAGCACCTCGGCCGATGCGTGTACGACGGGATCCACGAGCCGGGGCACCCGACGGCCGACGAGCAGGGCTTCCGCGAGGACGTGCTCGCGCTCGTCCGTGAGCTCGGCGTGACCACCGTGCGCTATCCGGGCGGCAACTTCGTCTCCGGCTACCGCTGGGAGGACGGGATCGGGCCGAAGGAGCAGCGTCCCGTCCGCCGCGACCTCGCCTGGCACTCCACCGAGACGAACCAGGTGGGCCTGCACGAGTTCGTGCACTGGAACGCGAAGGCCGGCAGCGAACCGATGCTCGCCATCAACCTGGGCACCCGAGCGGAGCTGGAGGCGCTCGACCTGGTCGAGTACACGAACCTGCCCACCGGTTCGGCGCTCGCCGACCGGCGTGCGGCCAACGGCGCCGAGCAGGGCTTCGGGGTGCGCATGTGGTGCCTCGGCAACGAGATGGACGGGCCCTGGCAGCTCGGCCACCGCGACGCGGTCGACTACGGCAAGCTCGCGAGCCGCACGGCGAAGGCGCTCAAACAGCTCCAGCCCGACCTGCAGCTCGTGGCCTGCGGCAGCTCGGGTCGCAAGATGCCGACGTTCGGCTCCTGGGAGCGGGAGGTGCTCGAGCAGGCGTACGACGACGTCGAGTTCATCTCCGCGCACGCCTACTACGAGCCGGTCGACGGGGACGTCGACAGCTTCCTCGCCTCCGCGGTCGACATGGACCGCTTCATCGAGGAGGTCGCCGCGACGATCGAGCACGTCCGGGCGGAGAAGCGCACCGACAAGCAGGTGTTCATCTCGTTCGACGAGTGGAACGTCTGGTACCAGCGCCGATACGAGACGGTGGATCGCATCTCGGGGGACGACAACTGGCCCAGAGCACCCCGTCTGCTCGAGGACGTCTACACGGTCACCGACGCGGTGGTGGTCGGCAGCCTGCTCATCTCGCTGCTGAAGCACGCGGACCGGGTGAAGGCCGCGAGCCTCGCCCAGCTCGTCAACGTGATCGCCCCGATCATGACGGAGCCGGGTGGCCCGGCCTGGCGGCAGACGATCTTCCACCCGTTCGCGATCACGTCCAGGCTCGCGAGGGGGAGCGCGCTGCGTGCCGACGTCGCCGCGCCGAGCATCGCGACGGAGCGCTTCGGCGACGTGCCCGCGGTGGATGCTGTCGTGACGAGGGACGGCGAAAGGGCCGCCGTCTTCCTCGTCAACCGCCATCGGACCGAGGCGATCACGGTCGAGGTCGCGCTGCAGGGCTTCGGGAGCCCGGCCGTCAGCGAGACCGCGATGATCGCCGACGACGACCCCGACGCCGCGAACACGGTCGACGACCAGGACCGCGTGACGCCGATCCCCAACGAGAGCGCCTCGGTCGCCGACGGGGTGCTCACCGTCACGCTCCCGCCCGTGTCCTGGACCGCTGTGGGGCTGACGGCGACCGACTGACGGGCCGAGGGCCCGAACCGCCTACGACGAGGAGGTCGTCAGGATGACCGGATCATCGAGCCGGATGCGGCTCACCAGGCGCGGGCTGCTCGGTGCCGGGATCGCCGCGTTCGCGGCGCCGGCCCTCGCCGCCTGCTCGAGCCCGGCGGTGGCCGGCTTGACGGGCGCCCAGCTGGACCCGAAGACGCTCGTCTACTGGAACCTGTTCGGCGGCGGTGACGGCAGTCGGATGCAGACGATGGAGGCGCACTACCAGCAGACGCACGGGGGTCCGTCGTCGCTCCAGTCGACCGTCTTCGCCTGGGGCAATCCGTACTACTCGAAGCTCACGCTCGCGACCGTCGGCAACAAGCCGCCGGACATCGCGATCTCGCACCTCACCCGCGCGAAGAACCTCGCGCAGGCGGGGATCATCGAGCCGATCACGGACGCCGAGCTGGGCCTCGTCGGCCTCTCCGCCGCCGACTTCAACCCGAAGGCGTGGGCGGCGCAGCGGCTGGGCGGTCACAACATCGCGATCCCGCTCGACACCCACCCGCTCGTCATGTTTTACAACGTCGACGTCTGCAGCAAGGCGGGGCTGATCGGCTCGGACGGGAAGCTGAAGCCGATCCACGGCATGAGCGAGTTCGAGTCGGCGCTGAAGGCGATCAGCAAGGTCACCGGCGGCATCGCGGCGTCGCTGGCCAACGTGGCCGAGACCGCGACGCCGTGGCGCTTCTTCACGACGCTGTACCACCAGCACGCGAACGCGTCCCCGGTGCTGTCCGACGACGGGGCGAAGTTCACCATCGACGACGGCATCGCGGTGGAGGTCATGAGCCGGGTCGCATCGTGGGTGAAGCAGGGCTGGATGAACGACGCCCTCAACTACGCCGACGCGGAGACCGACCTCTTCACCGGCAAGGCCGGCTTCTACTTCGAGGGCGAGTGGGAGATCACCACCGCGCAGGGGATCAAGGGCCTGAAGTTCGGCATGGTCCCCGTGCCGACGCTGTACGACCAGCCCGCGTCGCAGGCCGACTCGCACACCTTCGTGCTGCCGAAGAAGGACCGCACGCCCGCCCAACGGCAGCAGGTCATGGGGTTCGTGAAGTCGATGCTGGACCAGAGCATGACCTGGGCCAAGGGAGGCCACATCCCCGCCTACCTCCCCGTGCGGAACAGCGATGCCTACGGGAAGCTCGAGCCGCAGGCGGACTACGCCTCGGCGGCCAACGACGCCGTCTACGACGACCCCGCCTGGTACTCCGGCTCCGGATCCACCTTCGAGAACATCATCGGCGCGCAGCTCGCGCTCGCGCAGCAGCGCGCCGTCTCGCCGAAGGCGGCGCTCGCCGCGACGCGGTCGCAGCTGCAGGTGTACCTGCGCACGCCGAGCCCGCTCTGATCGTTCCGCCACGGACCACAGAAAGGACCACGACGACGTGACCGCCACCCCCGTGCTGACCGAGAACCCCGCAGCCCGAACGAGCCGACCCTCGACCGCGCCATCGAGACGCAATCCGCTCCACCTGCGAGACGCGCGGGCGGCGTGGCTGTTCCTCGCACCGTTCGGGGTGTTCTACCTGGCCTTCCTCATCGGGCCGACGATCGACATGCTCATCACGAGCTTCTTCAACACCTCGCTCGTCAAGCCGGGGCTCGGTTCGTTCGCCGGCTTCGGGAACTACGCGGAGATGCTCTCGCGGCCCGACTTCTGGTCGGCGATCCTCGCCACGCTGCAGTTCACCCTGTACACCGTTCCCCCGCTCGTGGTCGTGGCGTTCGTGTTCGCGGTGCTGACGAACCGGGTGCGACGGGGTCAGTGGTTCTTCCGGCTCGCGTTCTTCCTGCCGTTCGTGCTGCCCTCGGCCACGATCTCGCTCATCTGGACGTTCATCTTCACGCCCGGCACCGGCCTCTGGCCGCTCGTCGAATCGTGGTTCGGCATCAGCCCGGGCGCAGGCGTGCTCGCGTCCCCGAACACGGCGATGATCGGCATCGCCGTCGCCACGCTGTGGTGGACGCTCGGGTTCAACTTCGTGCTCTACCTCGCCGGGCTGCAGGAGATCCCGCGCGAGCTGTACGAGGCCGCCGCCGTGGACGGCGCGACCACCTGGGAGCAGATCCGGTACATCACCCTCCCCATGCTGTCGCGCACCCACACGCTGGTGCTCCTCCTGCAGATCATCGCGAGCCTCAAGATCTTCGACCAGGTGTACCTGATGACCGGAGGCGGTCCCGGCATCTCCACCCAGGTGGTGCTGGAGCTCGTCACGGGGACCGGGTTCACCGACAACCGCATCGGGGCGGCTTCGGCGGCGTCGATGCTGCTCTTCATCCTGATCCTCGTGATCGCCGTGATCCGCCAGGTCGCGGACCGCCCGAGCCGTGCGGAGGCCTGACCGCCATGACGACCACCTCGACCCCCACCGTCAAGCGGCCCCGTGTCATCTCCAGCGCGGCGCCGGCCGCCCGCGCGACCCATGCCGGCGTCAGCGGGCGCACCTTCAACATCGTGTCCGGTGTGGTCCTGACGGTCTTCGCCGTGCTGTGGCTCGTGCCGAGCCTCTTCGCCCTGAAGACGTCGCTCTCGTCGAACGCCACGTCGGCCCTCGGCGCCTCCGCGATCCTGTCCGACTGGAACCCGACGCTGCACTCCTACGCGAGCCTGTTCGGTGCCGGCCAGATCTGGGACTGGTACCTCGCGAGCGGGGTCACGAGCGTCGTGACCGCGGTCCTCACGGTGGTGTTCGCGTCGATGGCGGCGTTCGCGCTCTCGCGGCTGCGATTCCGCGGGCAGAACCTCGTGCTGCTCGCGATCGTGCTCGGCATCATGATCCCCGGGCAGGTCCTGATCGTGCCGATCTTCCAGGAGCTCGGCGCGCTGAACCTCCTGAACACCTACTGGTCGGTGATCTTCCCCCAGGTGCCGGCGGTGATCGCCGGGTTCATCTTCAAGCAGTTCTTCGACGGGATCCCGCGCGACCTGGAGGAGGCGGCGCGCATCGACGGGGCAGGCCTCTGGCGCGTGTACACGTCGGTGATCATGCCGCTGTCGCGTCCCGTGATCGCGGCGGTGACGATCCTCACCTTCATCGGGGTCTGGAACAACCTGCTGCTGCCGCTGTTCGTGCTGGCCAACCCGAACCTGATGACGATCCCGGTGGGCCTCGCGACGGTGCAGGGCAGCTTCGGGCAGCGCTACTCGGACATCCAGGCGGGCGCGCTCCTCGGGGCGCTGCCGCTCGTCGTCCTCTACCTGATCTTCCAGCGGCAGATCGTGGAGGGCGTGACCGGCAGCGGCCTGAAGGGCTGACCCTCCGAGCACCTCGGCAGGCTGCATCCTCCTGAGCAGGCCGGGAGGGCGCGCCCTGGCCTGCTGAAGTGCGGCGAGCCTGCCGAGGTGCTCATGGGGCGGGGCGGAGGGGGCGGCGCGAGGCGCGCGACACGCCCGAGTTGCAGCCTGTTCGGGGGCGTGGCAAGATATCGGGGTTCCACATTCCGGGTGGGCCGCTGCGAGCGGCCCTGACGGATCACTGTCAGGCAGTGCACGATCCTCGAGGATCGGGCCGCGGGCAGCAGAACACCTCGGCGCTCCGGCGTCATGACCTCCGGGTCGTGACGGGGGCGTGCGCAGACCCGCTGCGGACACGGTCCGCCTGCGCGGGCGGCGCATGCCCGCAGCGGAGGGCCGGCACCTAAAGCAGAACAGCGGTGCGGATCGCGCTGCGCCCGGGGGAGACCCGTGGGCGTCGGGCGGGTCGGCCGGAAAGCCACCCACGAGCCGCGCGTCTCGAACGCGCACGGAACGAGGAATCCATGGCGGGACAGAAGATCCGCATCCGACTGAAGTCGTACGACCACGCCGGGCTCGACAGCTCGGCGCGGAAGATCGTCGACACGGTCACGCGTGCGGGCGCTCAGGTCGTCGGCCCGGTGCCGCTGCCCACGGAGAAGAACGTGGTCGTCGTCATCCGGTCGCCGCACAAGTACAAGGACAGCCGCGAGCACTTCGAGATGCGCACCCACAAGCGGCTCATCGACATCATCGACCCGACGCCGAAGGCCGTCGACTCGCTCATGCGGCTCGACCTCCCCGCCGACGTCAACATCGAGATCAAGCTCTAGGAGAGGACCGGATGTCCAGCGCGACCCGCACGTTCTCCGGGCTTCTCGGCACGAAGCTCGGCATGACCCAGGTCTGGGGCGAGGGCAACAAGCTCGTCCCGGTCACGGTCATCCAGGTGACCCCGAACGTGGTCACCCAGATCCGCACGCTCGAGAAGGACGGCTACGAGGCCGTCCAGATCGCCGCGGGTGCCATCGACCCGCGCAAGGCGAACAAGCCGGAGGCCGGCCACTTCGCCGCCGCCGGTGTGACGCCCCGCCGCCACCTCGCCGAGGTCCGCACCGCGAACGCCGCCGAGTACTCGCTCGGCCAGGAGCTCTCGGTCGAGGTCTTCGAGGCGGGCAAGAAGGTCGACGTCGTCGGCACCAGCAAGGGCAAGGGCACCGCCGGTGTCATGAAGCGCCACAACTTCAAGGGCGTGTCCGCGAGCCACGGTTCGCACCGCAACCACCGCAAGCCCGGCTCGATCGGCGCCTCCTCGACGCCGTCGCGCGTGTTCAAGGGGATGCGCATGGCCGGCCGCATGGGCAACGAGCGCGTGACCGTGCTCGGTCTGACCGTCCACGCGGTCGACGCCGAGAAGGGCCTGCTGCTCGTCAAGGGCGCGGTCCCCGGTGCCAAGGGCCGTCTCGTCTTCGTCCGCGACGCCGTGAAGGGAGCCTGATCATGGCCGACGTCAAGAACCTGCCCGCCGAGCTCTTCGACGCGCCGACCAACGTCCCCCTGATCCACCAGGTGGTCGTGGCGCAGCTCGCCGCCGCTCGTCAGGGCACGCACAAGACCAAGAACCGCGGCGAGGTCTCCGGTTCCGGTGTCAAGCCCTTCAAGCAGAAGGGCACCGGCCGCTCCCGTCAGGGTTCCGTCCGTGCGCCCGAGCACCGCGGCGGTGGCACCGTGCACGGCCCGCAGCCGCGCGACTACTCGCAGCGCACCCCCAAGAAGATGATCGCCGCCGCTCTGCTCGGCGCGCTCTCCGACCGGGCCCGCGCAGGCCGCATCCACCAGGTGGACCTCGCGCTGGACGGCGCGCCCTCCACCAAGGCCGCCGCGGCCGCCCTCGAGGCGACCCGCAACGGCAAGCGCCAGCTCGTGGTCCTCGACCGCGAGGACACGGTCGCGCTGAAGAGCATCCGCAACCTCAAGGGCGTGGAGCTGCTGTTCGTCGACCAGCTGAACGCCTACGACGTGCTGAAGAGCGACGACGTCGTCTTCACCCCCACCGCGCTCGACGCCTTCATCGAGGCGAAGCGCGCGACGAGCCAGGAGGTCTCCGCGTGAGCGCGATCGACTACAAGGACCCGCGGGACGTGATCCTGCGCCCCGTGGTCTCCGAGAAGAGCTACGGCCTGATCGACGAGGGCAAGTACACGTTCCTCGTGGACCCCCGGGCGAACAAGACCGAGATCAAGCTCGCGATCGAGAAGATCTTCGGCGTCCAGGTGGCCTCGGTCACCACGGCGAACCGCACGGGCAAGACCCGCCGCACCCGCTTCGGCACCGGCAAGCGCAAGGACACCAAGCGCGCCATCGTCTCGCTGAAGTCGGGCTCCATCGACATCTTCACGGCCGTCGGCTAGGCCCGGGAGGAAGAGCGAACATGGCTATCCGCAACTACAAGCCGACCACGCCGGGCCGCCGCGGCTCGTCCGTCGCCGACTTCGCCGAGATCACCCGGTCGACGCCCGAGAAGAGCCTGCTGCGCCCGCTGCCGAAGACCGGTGGCCGCAACGCGCAGGGTCGGATCACCACCCGTCACATCGGTGGTGGCCACAAGCGTCAGTACCGCGTCATCGACTTCCGTCGTGCCGACAAGGACGGCGTGAACGCCCGCGTCGCGCACATCGAGTACGACCCGAACCGCACCGCGCGTCTCGCGCTGCTGCACTTCGTGGACGGCGAGAAGCGCTACATCCTGGCGCCGAACCGCATCCGTCAGGGCGACGTCATCGAGACGGGCCCCGGCGCGGACATCAAGCCGGGCAACAACCTGCCGCTGAAGAACATCCCGGTCGGCACGGTCGTGCACGCGATCGAGCTGCGTCCCGGTGGCGGGGCGAAGATGGCCAGGTCCGCGGGCGCCTCCGTGCGCCTCGTGGCGAAGGACGGCCCCTACGCGCAGCTCCGTCTGCCCTCCGGCGAGGTCCGGAACGTGGACGTGCGCTGCCGCGCGACGATCGGCGAGGTCGGCAACGCCGAGCAGTCGAACATCAACTGGGGCAAGGCCGGCCGCAAGCGCTGGAAGGGCGTCCGCCCGACGGTGCGCGGTGTCGCGATGAACCCGATCGACCACCCGCACGGCGGTGGTGAGGGCAAGACCTCCGGTGGTCGTCACCCGGTCACCCCGTGGGGTCAGGCCGAGGGCCGCACCCGGCACCCGAACAAGGAGAGCGACAAGCTCATCGTCCGCCGTCGCACCGCCGGCAAGAAGCGCAAGTAGGAGTAGGCCGACATGCCTCGCAGCCTGAAGAAGGGCCCCTTCGTCGACGAGCACCTGCTGACGAAGGTCGCCAAGCAGAACGACAACAACTCGAAGCAGGTCATCCGCACCTGGTCGCGTCGTTCGATGATCATCCCCGCCATGCTCGGCCACACCATCGCCGTGCACGACGGCCGCAAGCACATCCCCGTCTTCGTGACGGAGGCGATGGTCGGGCACAAGCTCGGCGAGTTCGCCCCCACCCGCACCTTCCGCGGGCACGAGAAGGACGACAAGAAGGGCCGCCGCCGCTGACGCGGTGGCGTGAAGGAGAGACAGTCATGGTGGAAGCCACCGCGCGGCTGCGGCAGGTCCGCATCACCCCGCAGAAGGCCCGTCGCGTCGTCGACCTCATCCGCGGCAAGCAGGCCGCGGAGGCCCTCGCGATCCTCAAGTTCTCGCCGCAGTCCGCGGCGACCGACGTGTACAAGCTCGTCGCTTCGGCGATGGCGAACGCGAAGGTGAAGGCGGACGCGGAGAACACCTACCTCGACGAGCAGGACCTGTTCGTCCAGCGTGCGTTCGTGGACGAGGGCACCACGCTCAAGCGGTTCCAGCCGCGAGCGCAGGGCCGGGCGTTCCGCATCAACAAGCGCACGTCGCACATCACCGTCGTGCTGTCGACCCCCGAGGTGGACGGCGACAAGAAGGGGAACCGCTGATGGGCCAGAAGGTCAACCCGTACGGCTTCCGCCTCGGCATCACCACCGATCACACCTCGCGCTGGTTCAGCGACTCGCAGAAGGTCGGTCAGCGGTACAAGGACTTCGTGGCCGAGGACGTCAAGATCCGTCGTCTGCTGCTGAAGAACCTCGACCGTGCAGGCGTGGCGAAGATCGAGATCGAGCGCACCCGTGACCGCGTCCGGGTGGACATCCACACGGCGCGCCCGGGCATCGTGATCGGCCGCCGCGGCGCCGAGGCCGAGCGCATCCGCTCCGACCTCGAGAAGCTGACGAAGAAGCAGATCCAGCTGAACATCCTCGAGGTGAAGAACCCCGAGGCGGAGGCGCAGCTCGTCGCCCAGGGCATCGCCGAGCAGCTCTCGGCGCGCGTGGCGTTCCGCCGCGCGATGCGCAAGGGCCTGCAGAGCGCCCAGCGCGCCGGCGCCAAGGGTGTCCGCGTGCAGGTGTCCGGCCGCCTCGGCGGCGCGGAGATGAGCCGCTCCGAGTTCTACCGCGAGGGCCGGGTGCCCCTGCACACGCTCCGCGCGAACATCGACTACGGCTTCTACGAGGCCAAGACGACGTTCGGCCGCATCGGCGTGAAGGTCTGGATCTACAAGGGCGACATCACGGCCAAGGAGCTCGCGCGCGAGCAGGCGTCGCAGCCGGGCCGCAGCCGTCCGCAGCGCGACGACCGCCGTGGTGGCGGCCGCCGCAACGAGTCCCTCGAAGGAGCGAACGCCTGATGCTGATCCCACGACGCGTCAAGCACCGCAAGCAGCACCACCCCGGTCGCAGCGGTCAGGCCACCGGCGGCACGAAGGTGTCGTTCGGCGAGTTCGGTATCCAGGCCCTCACCCCGGCCTACGTGACGAACCGGCAGATCGAGTCCGCTCGTATCGCCATGACCCGCCACATCAAGCGTGGCGGCAAGGTCTGGATCAACATCTACCCGGACCGCCCCCTCACGAAGAAGCCCGCCGAGACCCGCATGGGTTCCGGGAAGGGTTCGCCCGAGTGGTGGGTTGCGAACGTCAAGCCGGGCCGCGTGCTCTTCGAGGTCGCGGGCGTCGAGGAGACGCTCGCCCGCGAGGCGCTGCTGCGCGCGATCCACAAGCTGCCGCTCAAGGCCCGCATCATCACCCGTGAGGAGGGAGACGCCTGATGGCGATCGGTACCAAGAACCTCGCTCCGTCCGAGCTCGACTCGTTCGAGGACAGCCGTCTGACGGAGGAGCTCCGTCGGGCGAAGGAGGAGCTGTTCAACCTCCGCTTCCAGTCCGCGACCGGACAGCTCGAGGGCCACGGGCGGGTGCGCGCCGTCAAGCGCGACATCGCCCGCATCTACACCGTGATGCGCGAGCGCGAGCTCGGCATCCGGGCCACCCCGGCGCCGGCACCGGTCGCCGAGGCCAAGCCGAAGCGCTCCCGTGCCAAGAAGGCCGAGGAGCCCACGACCACCGAGGCCGCCACGCCGGCCGCGGAGTCCGAGGAGACGAAGTGATGGCGAAGGCACAGGAGACCACCGCTCCGGCCGCCGGCCACGAGCACGCGGCGCACGACGTCCGCGAGGAGGGCGCGCGCGGCTATCGCAAGTCGCGCCGCGGGTACGTCGTCAGCGACAAGATGGAGAAGACCATCGTCGTCGAGGTCGAGGACCGCGTGAAGCACCCGCTGTACGGCAAGGTCATCCGCCGCACCAGCAAGGTGAAGGCGCACGACGAGGCCGGCACCGCCGGCGTCGGCGACCTCGTCGTCATCAGCGAGACCCGTCCGCTGTCCGCGACGAAGCGCTGGCGTCTCGTCGAGATCCTGGAGAAGGCCAAGTGATCCAGCAGGAGTCCCGGCTCAAGGTCGCCGACAACACCGGCGCCAAGGAGCTGCTCACCATCCGTGTCATGGGCGGTTCCGGCCGTCGCTACGCCGGCCTCGGCGACACGATCGTCGCGACCGTCAAGGACGCGATCCCGGGCGGCAACGTCAAGAAGGGCGACGTCGTCAAGGCGGTCATCGTCCGGACGGTCAAGGAGACCCGTCGGCCCGACGGCTCCTACATCAAGTTCGACGAGAACGCCGCCGTCATCCTCAAGAACGACGGCGACCCGCGCGGCACGCGCATCTTCGGCCCGGTGGGCCGGGAGCTGCGCGACAAGCGCTTCATGAAGATCATTTCGCTCGCACCGGAGGTGATTTGAGTGGCCAAGATCAAGAAGGGCGACCTCGTCCAGGTGATCTCGGGCGCCACCCAGGCGCGCGGCGGTGACCGCGGCAAGCAGGGCAAGGTCCTCGAGGTCCTCGTCGAGCGCAACCGCGTCGTCGTGGAGGGCGTGAACTTCGTCACGAAGCACTCGCGCGTCGGCCAGACCCAGCGCGGCACCAAGACCGGCGGTCTCGAGACCGTCGAGGCGCCGATCCACATCTCGAACGTGGCCCTCGTGGACCCCGAGACGAAGAAGCCGACCCGGGTCGGTCACCGCGTCGAGACCACCACGAAGGACGGCGTCTCGAAGACCGTCCGCGTGCGCTACGCGAAGAAGTCCGGGAAGGACCTGTAACCCATGAGCACCACGACTGTTGCGCCGACTGAGAACGTTCAGCCGCGCCTGAAGCAGAAGTACCGCTCCGAGATCGTGCCTGCGCTCCAGAAGGAGTTCGGGTTCGGCAACGTGCACCAGGTGCCCGGCCTCGTGAAGGTCGTCGTCAACACCGGTGTCGGCGAGGCGGCTCGCGACGGCAAGATCATCGACGGCGCCGTGGCGGACCTGACCAAGATCACCGGTCAGAAGCCGCAGGTCACGCGGGCCCGGAAGTCCATCGCGCAGTTCAAGCTGCGCGAGGGCCAGCCGATCGGCGCGCACGTGACGCTGCGCGGCGACCGCGCGTGGGAGTTCCTCGACCGCCTCCTGTCCCTGGCGCTGCCCCGCATCCGCGACTTCCGCGGTCTGTCGGACCGCCAGTTCGACGGGAACGGCAACTACACGTTCGGGCTCACCGAGCAGAGCGTGTTCCACGAGATCGACCAGGACCGCATCGACCGGGTCCGCGGCTTCGACATCACGGTGGTCACGACCGCCAAGACCGACGACGAGGGCCGGGCGCTGCTCCGTGCTCTCGGCTTCCCGTTCCGCGCCAACTCCTGACGGCGCGGAGCTCCGTACGAGGTCCGAGGACCGTCCTCGGAAACCTGACGAAAGTAGTGAACCCATGACGATGACCGATCCGGTCGCGGACCTGCTCACGCGGGTGCGCAACGCGAACTCGGCCTTCCACGACTCGGTGTCCCTGCCGCACTCGAAGCTGAAGGCCGGGATCGCCGACATCCTGAAGCGCGAGGGCTACATCTCCGACTGGAGCGTCGCCGACGCCCGCGTCGGCAAGACCCTCACGCTCGAACTCAAGTACGGCCCGAACCGCGAGCGGTCGATCGCCGGCATCAAGCGCGTCTCGAAGCCCGGTCTCCGCGTCTACGCGAAGTCCACCGAGCTCCCCACGGTGCTCGGCGGCCTCGGCGTCGCGATCCTGTCCACCTCCTCCGGGCTCCTCACGGACCGGCAGGCGACGAAGAAGGGCGTGGGCGGGGAAGTCCTCGCCTACGTGTGGTGAGCTGACATGTCGCGAATCGGACGACTCCCCATCGACATCCCCGCCGGCGTCGACGTGACGATCGACGGTGCGGCCGTGACGGTCAAGGGCCCCAAGGGCACCCTGAACCACACGGTTCCCGCGCCGCTGACCGCCGCGATCGAGGACGGCAAGGTCATCGTGTCGCGCCCCGACGACGAGCGCCGCTCGAAGTCGCTGCACGGCCTGACCCGCACGCTGATCGCGAACCAGATCACAGGCGTGACCGCCGGCTACAGCAAGGGCCTCGAGGTGGTCGGCACCGGCTACCGCGTGCAGGCCCGCGGTGCGAACGTCGAGTTCGCGCTCGGCTTCAGCCACCCCGTGCTCGTCGAGCCGCCCGCCGGCATCACGTTCACGGTCGAGGGCAACAACAAGCTGACCGTGTCGGGCATCGACAAGCAGGCCGTCGGCGAGACGGCTGCGAACATCCGCAAGATCCGCAAGCCCGAGCCCTACAAGGGCAAGGGCGTCCGGTACGCCGGCGAGAACGTCCGCCGCAAGGCCGGGAAGAGTGGGAAGTAAGCATGGCGAACACGTCTCGTTCCGCCGCGCGTGACAAGCGCCACACGCGGCTGCGCAAGCGCATCTCCGGCACCGCGGAGGCGCCGCGCCTCGTCGTGAACCGGTCCGCCCGGCACGTCTTCGTGCAGGTCGTCGACGACACCGTCGGCCGCACGCTGGCGTCCGCGTCGACCCTCGAGGCCGACCTCCGCGCGTCCACGGACGACAAGACCGCCAAGGCCAAGCGCGTCGGCGAGCTCGTCGCCGAGCGCGCGAAGGCCGCCGGCATCGATTCCGTCGTGTTCGACCGCGGCGGCAACAAGTACGCAGGACGCGTGGCCGCTGTGGCCGACGGCGCCCGGGAAGGCGGGCTGAGCCTGTGAGCGACACCTCCAAGACCAACGGCGAGACCACCCCCGAGGCGGGCGCGACCGACGACAGCGCGCTGCGCGCAGCCGTCGCCAAGGCGGCAGCTGCGGCGCCCGAGCCGGCCGTCGAGGCGCCGGTCGAGACCGCAGCCGGCACCGACTCGGTGAGCCGCGACAACCGGCTGAGCCGGGGCCGCGGCGGCAACGACCGCGGTGGGCGCGGCGGCAACGACCGCGGTGGCCGCGGCGGCCGCGACAACCGCAGCGGGGACAGCAACTTCCTCGAGCGCGTCGTGACCATCAACCGCGTCTCCAAGGTCGTGAAGGGCGGTCGTCGCTTCAGCTTCACCGCCCTCGTGATCGTCGGTGACGGCAACGGCACCGTCGGCGTCGGCTACGGCAAGGCGCGTGAGGTCCCGACCGCGATCAGCAAGGGCGTCGAGGAGGCGAAGAAGAACTTCTTCCGCGTCCCGCGCATCGCTGCGACGATCCCGCACCCGGTGCAGGGTGAGGCCGCCGCCGGTGTGGTCCTGCTCCGCCCGGCCGCCGCCGGTACGGGCGTCATCGCGGGCGGCCCGGTCCGTGCCGTCCTCGAGTGCGCGGGCATCCACGACGTGCTGTCGAAGTCGCTCGGCTCGTCGAACACCATCAACATCGTCCACGCGACGGTCGCGGCGCTGAAGCAGCTCGAGGAGCCGCGCGCCGTCGCCGGTCGTCGCGGTCTGGACGTCGACCAGGTCGTCCCGGCCCGCCTCCTGCGCGAGCAGGCAGCGGCCGCTGCGGCCGTGAAGGCGAGCGCCTGATGGCCACCACCCTGCGCGTCACCCAGATCAAGTCCAAGGTGAGCGAGAAGCAGAACATGCGCGACACGCTCCGCAGCCTGGGCCTCCACCGCATCGGCGAGTCCGTCGAGCGGCCGGACACCCCCCAGAACCGCGGCTACGTGCGCACCGTCGCCCACCTCGTGAAGGTTGAGGAGATCGACTGATGGCCGAGGCCACGAAGCCCGCGCGGTCCCGCGCGGCAGCGAAGCCCGCGTCCGAGGAGACGGCGGAGAAGGTGAGCCTGCTGAAGGTCCACCACCTCCGTCCCGCCGCCGGCGCGAAGAAGGACCGCACCCGCGTCGGGCGCGGTGAGGGTTCGAAGGGCAAGACCGCGGGTCGCGGCACCAAGGGCACGAAGGCGCGCTACGGCGTGCGGGCGGGCCTCGAGGGCGGCAACCTGAACTTCGTCATGCGGTCCCCGAAGCTCAAGGGCTTCAAGAACCCGTTCCGTGTCGAGTACCAGGTCGTGAACCTCGAGAAGCTCGCCGTGCTCTACCCGACCGGTGGCGACGTGACCGTCGCCGACCTGGTCGCGAAGGGCGCCGTGCGCAAGAACGAGAAGGTCAAGGTCCTCGGTACCGGCGACATCGCGGTTAGTCTGAACGTCACCGTCGACAAGGTGTCCGAGTCGGCGCAGCAGAAGATCGTGGCCGCTGGCGGCTCGGTCCTCTGAATCGATCGTGCGATGCCCGGGCCCTCGGGCCCGGGCATCGCGTTCGTGCGACGGAAAGCGTAGGTAGCCGGTGCTGAGTGCTCTCGCGCGGATCTTCCGCACCCCCGATCTGCGCCGGAAGGTGCTGTTCACCCTCGGGATCATCGCCGTGTTCCGGCTCGGATCCTTCGTGCCAGCACCGTTCGTCGACTTCCAGAACGTGCGCACCTGTCTCGCCAGCCAGCAGTCGGGCGCGAGTGGTCTCTACCAGCTCGTCAACGTGCTCTCCGGTGGGGCGCTGCTCCAGCTGTCGGTCTTCGCGCTGGGCATCATGCCCTACATCACGTCGTCGATCATCGTGCAGCTGCTGCGCGTGGTCATCCCGAGGTTCGAGACCCTCTACAAGGAGGGCGGCGACGGCCAGGCGCGCCTCACGCAGTACACGCGCTACCTCACCATCGCGCTCGGCGTCCTGCAGTCGACGACCCTGATCACGGTCGCCAGGAGCGGCGCGCTCTTCGGCACGACGAGCACCTCCGCGTGCTCGCAGCTCATCTCCAACACCTCCTGGTGGGCCACGGTGCTCATGGTCCTGACCATGACCGCCGGCACCGGCCTCATCATGTGGATGGGCGAGCTCATCACCGAGCGCGGCGTCGGCAACGGCATGTCGCTGCTCATCTTCACCGCGATCGCCGCCCGCTTCCCGCAGTCGATCATCGCCATCGGTCAGGCCCAGAGCCCGGAGGTCGCGATCATCGTGGTCGCGATCGGCGTGGTCATCGTCGGTCTCGTCGTCTACGTCGAGCAGTCGCAGCGGCGCATCCCGGTCGAGTACGCGAAGCGCATGGTCGGCCGTCGCACGTACGGCGGCAACAGCACCTACATCCCGATCAAGGTGAACATGGCGGGCGTCGTGCCGGTCATCTTCGCCTCGAGCCTGCTGTACCTGCCGGCGCTCATCGCGCAGTTCAACCAGCCGCGCGACGGCTCGGCGCCCGCGCCCTGGGTCACCTGGATCCAGACGTACCTGACGACGGGCGACCACCCGATGTACATGGCGCTGTACTTCCTCCTGATCGTGGGCTTCACGTACTTCTACGTGGCGATCACGTTCAACCCGGAGGAGGTCGCGGACAACATGAAGACCTACGGCGGGTTCATCCCCGGCATCCGTGCCGGTCGGCCGACCGCCGAGTACCTCGACTACGTGCTCACCCGCGTGACGCTGCCTGGCTCGATCTACCTCGGACTGCTCGCGCTGATCCCGCTGATCGCCTTCGTGGCGATCGGCGCGAACCAGAACTTCCCGTTCGGGGGCGCCTCGCTGCTCATCATCGTCGGCGTCGGGCTGGAGACGGTGAAGCAGATCGACTCGCAGCTGCAGCAGCGCCACTACGAGGGCCTCCTCCGCTGATGCGGTTGCTGCTGATCGGGCCTCCCGGTGCCGGCAAGGGCACGCAGGCCGTGCGGGTCGCGGAGCACTACGGCATCCCGGCGATCTCGACGGGGGACATCTTCCGGGCCAACGTCTCGGAGGGCACGCCGCTCGGGCTGCAGGCCAAGGACTACATGGACCGCGGCGCCTACGTGCCGGACGACCTGACGAACGCCCTGGTGCTCGACCGGCTGGCCCAGGAGGACGCGGGCTCCGGGTTCCTCCTGGACGGGTTCCCGCGGACCCTCGCCCAGGTGTCGACGCTCGACGAGTGCCTGCAGGCGACCGACGGCGGGCTGGACGCCGTGGTGCAGCTCGTGGTCGACCCGGACGAGACCGTGGAGCGCCTCCTGAACCGTGCGAAGGTCCAGGGGCGCAGCGACGACACCGAGGACGTCATCCGCAACCGGCTCGCCGTCTACCAGGAGCAGACGCACCCGCTCGTCGACGTGTACCGGGATCGCGGCATCCTCGTCTCCGTCGACGCGCAGGGCGACGTGGGCGCCGTGACCGACCGCATCTTCGCCGCCCTCGCCGGCCGGCTCTGATCCCGACCGGGGCGATCGCACGCGGGAATACCGCGCCCCGGACATGGGCTATACTCGTCTGTCGGCCATCCCTGCCCTGTTCGGGCGGAGTTCGACGGCCGATCCGTCTGCAGGGCAATCCCGCCCCGCGGACGTCCCGCATGACCAGCGATCAGTCGCGGTCGACCTCGACGGGTCGGCGCGACCAGTGACGAAGTGAGGCTATGGCCAAGAAAGACGGTGTCATCGAGATCGAGGGCGCGGTGGTCGAAGCACTGCCCAACGCGATGTTCCGGGTGGAGCTGAGCAACGGGCACAAGGTGCTCGCGCACATCTCCGGCAAGATGCGGCAGCACTACATCCGCATCCTGCCCGAGGACCGCGTCATCGTCGAGCTCAGCCCGTACGACTTGACCCGCGGTCGCATCGTCTACCGGTACAAGTAGACGCTCCGTCGCACGATCGCTGAGAAGTAACGGCCGACCGGTCTCCCGGTCGGTACGAGGACAGCGAGAAGAGGAACACCCATGAAGGTCGCGCCTTCCGTCAAGCCCATCTGCGAGCACTGCCGCGTGATCCGCCGCCACGGCCGGGTCATGGTCATCTGCTCCGTGAACGTGCGTCACAAGCAGCGCCAGGGCTGACCTGCGAGCTCACAACTGAACACCGTCGCGCCGCCAGAACCCTCCGGTCGTACCGGAGGGGGACACCCCGGGTCGGAGGCCCGGGCACCGGCGGCGCTCCACACCTCCGCATCCTGACAAGGAGCAGACGCATGGCGAGACTTGCCGGCGTCGACATCCCGCGCGAGAAGCGCGTGGAGGTCGCACTCACCTACATCTACGGCGTGGGACGCACCCGTGCCGCCGAGACGCTGCAGGCGACGGGCATCGACCCCGACACCCGCGTCCGAAACCTCACCGACGACCAGCTCGTCGCCCTCCGCGACCACATCGAGGGCACGTACAAGGTCGAGGGCGATCTCCGCCGCGAGGTCGCCGCCGACATCCGCCGCAAGGTCGAGATCGGCTCCTACGAGGGCATCCGCCATCGTCGTGGTCTCCCGGTGCGCGGTCAGCGCACCAAGACCAACGCCCGCACGCGCAAGGGTCCGAAGCGGACCGTGGCCGGCAAGAAGAAGGCCGGGCGCAAGTAACGCGCCCCCAGGATCCGTAGGAGAGAACTCACATGGCAACTCCCAAGGCCGGTGCCGGGCGCAAGCCTCGCCGCAAGGAGAAGAAGAACGTCGCGATCGGGCAGGCCCACATCAAGTCGACGTTCAACAACACGATCGTCTCGATCACCGACACCACCGGTGCCGTGATCAGCTGGGCCTCGTCCGGTGGCGTGGGCTTCAAGGGCTCCCGCAAGTCGACCCCGTTCGCGGCGCAGCTCGCCGCCGAGTCGGCGGCGCGGCAGGCGCAGGAGCACGGCATGAAGAAGGTCGACGTGTTCGTGAAGGGCCCGGGTTCGGGCCGCGAGACCGCGATCCGCTCCCTCCAGGCCGCTGGCCTCGAGGTCGGCTCGATCAACGATGTGACGCCGCAGGCGCACAACGGCGTCCGCCCGCCGAAGCGCCGCCGCGTCTGAGCGCTGCGCTCGGATGACCGTCGCCCTCTGAGGGGCGGTCGTCCGAGCGCGACGACGTTTTCATAACTCAACAACCCGGCGGCCCAGCCACC
>NZ_JBQCGC010000112.1:0-12422 GCF_051956055.1 Amnibacterium sp. | reverse complement strand
GGGACGTTCGTCACAGCGTCCGGCCGACTCTCGGCGGACACCCAGGATCCGGGCGCGGGAGCGCCGACCGAGCGCTCCTCGCCTGGTGCCCGCCACCGCGACTCGTGCCCTGCGGCGCCGGAGGGCGGACGTCGCTGAGCGGGGCACGAGCGGGCCGGGAACCTCAGTCGATGGAGGCGATCTCGATCCGCAGCTCGAGGGTCGGGTCTCCAGCGGCCCTCCTGGCGGCCGTCGTGACGGCCTCGATGAGCCGCACCGAGTCGGTCTCCACGTCCGCCGCGATCCGCAGCGCGCAGCTCCGGCCGTCGTCCCGCAGCACGACCCGCTCGGCTCCGGGGAGGGGGGAGGCGGGGAAGAGCGCGCGGACGCCGCCGGTCGACAGCACCGCCGACTCGATCGCCGCCCGCCGCGCGGCCTCGTCCGTCATCGCTCCTCCTCGCCGAGGTCCAGCACGTCCCGGACCCGCAGGTCGAGCTGTCCGACCGCGAACGGCGCGTGGCGGGGCAGCACCAGCGCGATCCGGCGCCGGAACTCGGTCGCCGCGTCGTCGATGGGCGTCCCGTAGAACACGGTGACGTCGACCTGGAGGTCGAGCGCCGCCGCCGCGTCGTCGAGGTGCAGGCGCACGCGCCCGGTCAGGAGGCCCGGGATGGAGTCGCCGACGGCGCGGACGAGTCCGCGCAGCGCCCCCTCCGAGACCACCGCCTCGACCCCGTCCGGCATGTCGGAGAACGGGAAGCGGCGACCGGCTCGCGACTCGAGCGAGATGCGACCGAGCACGTCGTCGATCCAGCGCTCGGGCGGCGGTGCGGTCGAGGCGTCCTGCTCCAGGAGGCGCTCGGCCATGGCCCGGAGGCGCTCGAGCCCCGAGAGCGCGATGCGGCACGCGGGCGACTGCTCGATCGAGGGGTCGATCGGGGTGCGGTCCCGGTCCAGGTAGTCCGCGAGCTCCTCCAGCGTGTGGCCGTCGAACTCGTCCGGCCCGCTGCTCCAGGTGGGCACGTCGGTCATCGCGCGTCTCCCATCGAGTCGAGCAGCTTCTTCCGCGCCTGAGCGAGTGCCCCGCGCACCGTGCTCTCCGGGATCGCGAGCCGTTCGGCGATCTCCGAGTAGGACAGGCCGCCCATCTCGCGCAGCACCCAGACTTGCGCCTGCTGCTCCGGTATTCGTGTGAGCGCCGCCTGCAGCGCCCGCCGCGCGTCCCAGCGGGCCTCCTCGTCGTGCTCCGCCGGGACCTCGTCGTCGAGCTCCGCGTGCTGCGGCTGCTTGCGCAGCAGCGCGAAGGCCTGCCGCTCCGCGATCCGGAAGAGCCACGCCTTCACGAGCGCGGGGTTCTCGAGTTTCGGGAGCGCCTGCCAGGCGGCGAGCGCGACCTCCTGCAGCACGTCGTCGCTCTCGGAGGGCCTGCGGGTCAGCCGGGTGATGTACGCCCGCAGCACGGGACCGTGCCTGCGCAGGAGGACGGCGAACGCCCGCTCGTCCCCGTCCGCGGCGCGGTCGGCGAGCAGTGCATCGTCCGCGAGCTCGAGTGCACGCGATGGACGGCCGGGCATGCAGGCAGGATCGCGGTCGCGCCCGTCCCCACGCTGCGAGCGGCCTGGGAACCCGCACCGCGCGCCCCGCCTGCAGGCGAGATGGCAGGGTCGGGGCGCCCGGATCGGTACCGTGATCCCATCGCTGTCGCCCTGCTCGCCCTCCTCCTCGCCGTCGTCGGCGCGGGGGTCGCCGTCGCGCTCGTCGTCCGCGCGGGTCGCCCCGCAGCCGGCGCCGACACGACCCGCGGCACGGTCCGGGTCCGCGCCGAGGTGCACACCGGGGTCGAGCAAGCGATGATCGGCATCGCCCGGTCGCTCGCGCTCGTGGGCAGCCCGGGGGACGCCGCGTACGGGCAGATGTACCTCCAGCAGACCGGCGACGGGGTGCTGACGGTCGGCTCCCGATCCGAGATCGGGCGGGGCTTCCGCGCGACGATCACCGCGCAGCCCGGCCGGCGCTCGACGGAGCTGGTCTACGCGATCGTGAGGCTGCCGGGGGACGAGTCGCTCCACGCCGCCGTGCTCCAGTTCGAGCTGCTGCTGATCGAGGCCGTGCGGCGGCTCGACCCGAACGCCGACG
The DNA here is from genome assembly GCF_051956055.1 of Amnibacterium sp. Lineage (NCBI taxonomy): Bacteria > Bacillati > Actinomycetota > Actinomycetes > Micrococcales > Microbacteriaceae > Amnibacterium > Amnibacterium sp. The sequence goes on along the minus strand of NZ_JBQCGC010000112.1, from coordinate 10,307 downwards.
TCCGGCTCGTCGGTCGTGCCCTGCGCGACCTCGACCGCGTCGAACGCGCACCGCGGGACGCGGAGGAGGACGCACGGTGACGATCGTCCAGCAGGTGCAGCCGCCGTGGACGGCCGTCCTCACCGACGGCGAGCACACCCTGATGCTGTTCGCGGTGGTCGGCGCGGCGCTCGCGCTCCTCGCGACGCTCGTGCGGGTCCGCTTCGCCTCGACCGAGGTGCAGGGCGAGTTCCGCACCGCCAGCCTCACCGCGAACGCGGTCGTCGCCATCGCCCTCGCCTCCTACGTGCTCATCATCGGTTCGCTCCTGCTCGGCTACCACGCGACGAAGGCGGGCTGGGTGCCAGCGGCGACGGCGCAGTACGCCTGGGCGCTGCGGTACGCGGACTGGGCGATCACCGTGCCGCTGCTCATCGTCGAGCTGCTCGCCGTGAGCCTCTCGCGCTCCGCGGCGCGGCGCACGGCCGCGCGGCGCGTCGGCATGGTCCTCGCGTTCGCGATGATCCTGCTCGGCTTCGTGGGCGCGTTCGTGGTCGACAGCGGCCGCAGCTTCCAAGCGCTCGCGCTGCTCGGCGGGCTGAGCGCGCTCTGCTTCCTCGGACTCGCGATCCTGATCCTGCGCACCACGCTCTACTCGCTCCCGCGCATGGTGCTGAACGCCAGGCCCGCCTACCGGTCCGCGGTACTGCTGCTCCTGACCGTCTGGTTCGCCTACCCGCTCGTGTACGGCCTGCAGGGCACGACCTCCGGCGGGGGCTGGGCGGTCACGGGTGTCGTGATCCTCTCCGCCGCCGACGTCGTGGCCAAGGTCGGGTTCAGCTCCCTCGTGCACCGCACGGCGGTCCTGCAGTCGCGCGCCGAGGAGGACGCGTCGCCCGCCACGAGCCGCCGTCCCCGTCAGCCGGAGGCGGACAGCCTCTGGGTCGAGGACCACCACCGGTACGAGCGGGACGCGGACTCCTCCACGGGCTGAGCCCCCGCGCGCGGACCTCCGGCCGGGGCCCGGTACCTTCGCCCCCGTGCCTTCCTTCTTCCGCCGCCCGTCCCGGCCCGTCGAGCCGGTCGAGCCGGAGCGCGCACCGGTACCGGTGATCACGGAAGCGCTGCCCGTCGCCGCCGCCCCGGCGCCCCACGCCCCGGTGCCGGCGGCGCCCCCATCCACTGACCGGCTGGCGGAGGGCACGGTCCTCGACGGCCGCTACCGCCTCGGTGAGGTGATCGGCCGAGGCGGTACCGCGAAGGTCCACGTCGCTCGCGACCTGCTGCTCGGCCGCGATGTCGCGGTGAAGCTGTTCCGCACCCGGGCGCTCAGCACGACGGAGCTGCACGTGCAGGAGTCGGAGGCGCGCGTGATCGCGTCACTCAACCACTTCGCCCTCACCTCGCTCTTCGACGCGGGCGTGGAGGCGGCCGAGGACGGCGGGGCGCGGATCTACCTCGTGATGGAGCTCGTGCGCGGGACGGATCTCCGCTCCCGCCTCCGGCGCGGGCCGCTCGAGGTCGCCGAGGCGTGCTGGCTGGGGTTCGATCTCGCGGAGGCGCTGGACCACGTGCACCGGTCCGGGTTCGTGCACCGGGACGTGAAGCCGGCGAACGTGCTGCTCGCGGACAAGCGCGTCACCCGCCCGATCGTCGGCAAGCTGACGGACTTCGGCATCGCGACGATGATCGGCCAGCCCGACATGAGCGAATTCACGGTGGGGACGGCCGCCTACCTCAGCCCCGAGCAGGTGGAGGGCCTCGACGTCGGCCCGGAGTCGGACGTGTACTCGCTCGGTCTGGTGCTGCTCGAAGCGATCACAGGCCGCATCGAGTACCCGGGCGGCGTGGTCGATTCGGCCTTCGCCCGGCTGGACCGGCCGCCGGTGATCCCGGACGAGGTCCCCGAGCAGGTCGCGACGGTGCTCAGGGGGATGACGGCGCTCCGCCCCCAGGACCGCATCGCCGCCGCCGACGCCGCGGTGGCGCTCCAGCAGCACCTCGTCGACGACCTCATCAGCCGGCGCCGGCTCGCTCCGGCCCTCGTGGAGCGCGACGAGGCGGCGCGCGTCGCGGCGCTGCAGCGGTACGAGATCCTCGACTCCGCGCCCGACGAGGCGTTCGACGCGATCACGCGGCTGGCCAGTCGCCTGCTCGACGTGCCGATCGCCCTGGTCACGCTGATCGATCTCGACCGGGTGTGGTTCAAGTCCTCGGTCGGGTGGGACGAGTCGCAGGTGGACCGGGACGTGGCGTTCTGCTCCACGACGAGCCCCGGCACCGGGCGGCCGTGGACGATCCCGGACGCCTTCGAGGACGACCGCACGCGGCGGAACCCCCTCGTCACCGAGGGGCCCCAGGTGCGCGCCTACGCGGGCGCGCCGCTCACCACGCGAGACGGCCACTACCTCGGGGCGCTCTGCGCGTTCGACAAGCAGCCGCGTGACTTCACGCAGCAGCAGCTCGACAACCTGGCCGACCTCGCGGGGCTCGTGATGCACGAGATGGAGATGCGCCGCTCCATGCGACGGGCGCTGTTCGCCGAGCCCTGACCCCCACCGTCGATCCTCGGGCGGGCGCGCTACCGTCGGATCCCGTGTCCGCCACCTCCGATCGCATCGCCGCCGCGCACGGCGCGTACCTCGCCGCGCTGACCGTCCCCGTCGAGGAGCGCGCCGGCTGGCTGCGTGCGGTCGCGGAGACGCTGGAGGCGCACCGGGCCGAGCTCGTGCCCCTCGCCGTCCGGGAGTCCCACCTCGGCGCTGCCCGGCTCGAGGGCGAGCTGACGAGGACCGTCTTCCAGCTCCGCCTGCTCGCGGACGAGATCGCGGGGGGACACCCCCTCGACGTCGTCGTCGATCACGTGGATGCCGGCTGGGGCATGGGGCCTCGACCCGACCTGCGCCGCATGAACGTGCCGGTCGGGGTCGTCGGCGTCTTCGGCGCGTCCAACTTCCCGTTCGCGTTCAGCGTCGCGGGCGGCGACACCGCGTCCGCCCTCGCGGCGGGGTGCGCGGTGGTCCACAAGGTGCACGAGGCGCACGAGGAGCTCGGCGCGCGGACCGGGGCGATCGTGGTCGACGCCCTCGCCGCCGCCGGCGCACCGGACGGCCTCTTCTCGGTCGTGTTCGGCCGGGACGCCGCGGTCGAGCTCGTCGAGGACCCGCTGACGGCGGCGATCGGGTTCACCGGTTCCACCGCGGGCGGGCGGGCGCTCTTCGATCGCGCGATGCGGCGCCCCGTCCCGATCCCGTTCTACGGCGAGCTGGGCAGCATCAACCCGGTGTTCGTGACCGAGCACGCGTGGGCCACCCGGCGGCAGGAGATCATCGCGGGCTTCGTCGGCTCGTTCACGCTCGGCGTCGGGCAGTTCTGCACCAAGCCCGGCGTGCTCGTGGTCCCGGAGGCGGATCGCGCGGCCCTCCAGGAGGAGCTCGCGGCCGTGACGGAGGTGCAGGCTGCCGAGATGCTGACCGACTCCCTCCGGGAGCGCTACGCCCACGCGGTCGAGGCGATGGCCGCGCGTCCTGGCGTGGAGGTGCTCGCGCAGGGTTCGGGCCGAGCGGTGCCCACCGTGCTCGTCGCAGAGGCGGCGGCGGCCGCCGCCGAGCATGCGCTGCTCACGGAGGAGATGTTCGGCCCCGCCAGCCTCGTCCTCACGGTCGCGGGCGACGCGGACCTGGTGCCGCTGGCGGAGCGCTTCGAGGGGCAGCTCACCGTGACCGTCCACGGCGAACCGGGGGACGACGTCGCGTCCCTCGTGGCGGTGCTGGCGCGCCGTGCGGGGCGCGTGCTCTGGAACGGCTGGCCGACCGGGGTGAGCGTGACCTGGGCGCAGCACCACGGGGGCCCCTACCCGGCCTCCACCGCGCCCGCGACGACGTCGGTCGGCACCGCGGCGATCACCCGGTTCCTGCGCCCGGTCGCCTTCCAGGACTTCCCCGCGGACCTGCTGCCGCCCGTGCTGCGCGACGGTGCGACCGGCCCGCGCCGGGTGGACGGGCGCTGAGCCTCAGGCCGCGAGCGCTCGGCGTCGCGCGGCGCGCTCGGCGCGCTCGAGCCGGAGTCGGCGTCTCGCGAGCATCGCGGCCCATGCGCCGCAGAGCAGCACGCCTGTCGCAGAGCCGATCGCGAGGCCGCCCAGCACGTCCGTGAGCCAGTGCGCGTGGATCGCGGTGCGGCTCCACGCCATCGCGACGACGACGAGCACCACCGGGATGCGCACCGCGAGCTGCCGGAACAGGAGCACGACCACGGTGCCGAGGAGCGCGGCGTTCGCGGTGTGCCCCGACGGGAACGAGGTGCCGATCCCGAAAGCGATCTCGGGCCTCGCCCTGGCGGCGAGCGTCTTCAGCCCGAGCACGTCGAGCTCGCTCGCGAGGCTGGCCACCACCACGAACGCACCCCACGCCCACCCGCGCAGCGCGCCCACGATCGCCGCCACGACGACGGCGACGAGCACGGCAGGCAGCCCGGCGCCGACGACCGCGAACCCCTCCGCGATCCCGTGGGCGATCGAGTGCCCGTCGGCGCCGATGAGCGCGTCCCAGCCCCGGTCGATCAGGCCGGGGTGGGGCGCGGCGACCCGCATCCCGCCCGCGATGACCCAGATCACCGCGACGACGGCACCGGCCGCGGCGAGCGCGACCCCCGGCACCGCGGGTGCCCCGATCGATCCGATGCCGGGACGGTCGAGGGCGGCGGTGCGATCGAGACGATCAGCCATCGGCTTCGGCATCAGCGGCCCGCCGGGCGCGGACCCGCTTGCGCACCTGGTCGATCACGATCGGCAGCACCGAGACCACCACGACCACGGTCAGCAGCACGTCGATGTTGTTCACGATGAACGGCACGCCGCCGAGCAGCGAGCCGACCACGGTCACGAGGACGACCCAGAGGAACGCGCCCGCGAGGTTCCAGGGCAGGAAGCGGCGGTACGGGTACCTGGCGCTGCCCGCCGCGAGCGGCACGTAGGTGCGGATGATCGGCACGAACCGCCCGAGGACGAGGGCTCGGCCGCCGAACTTCGCGAAGAACGCCTCCGTCTCCCGCAATCGGGAGGTCTTCAGGATCCTCGCGTCGTCCTTGAACAGCCGCGGACCGAACCATGTCCCGAGCAGGTAGCCCACCTGGTCGCCTGCGGCCGCGGCGACGAAGGCGACCGCGATGATGATCGGCAGGGTCAGCCCGAGCTGGTGGTGGATGAGGCCGGCGGTCACGAGCAGCGAGTCGCCTGGGAGGAACGGGAACAGCAGCCCCGACTCGATGAAGACGAACCCGGCGATCACGAGGAGCGCCCACGGGCCGACACCTTCGAGCAACGACTGCACGTTCATGCGCTCATCATCTGGGGCCGGTGCGGAGGAAGGGCAAAGATCCGCGCCGCGGGGGCGTCTTTGCGGATTCTTGACCGCGAGCGCTCAGCATCGCCGCGTGACGTCCTCGACCCGAATCGGCACGCCCACCCGCGCGCAGCGCGTTCCCGACCCGGACGGCGCGTTCTGGGTGGTGAAGGTCGTGACCACCGGGATGGGTGAGACGACCTCCGACTTCTTCGTCCACACGTTCGCGCCCGAGCTCGTGGTCCCCGTCGCGTTCGTGGTGCTCATGATCGCCCTCGTGGTGCAGTTCCGGGCGCGCGCCTACCACCCGGCGCGCTACTGGACCGCGGCGCTCATGGTGAGCGTCTTCGGCACGATGGCGGCGGACGTCCTGCACGTGGGCCTCGGGGTGCCGTACGCGGTCTCGACCACGGGCTTCGCGACCGTGCTGGCGATCGTCTTCCTCGTCTGGTGGGTCTCCGAGCGGACGCTCTCCGTGCACGAGATCACGACCACCCGCAGGGAGCTCTTCTACTGGGCGACTGTGATGACCACGTTCGCGCTCGGCACCGCGGCGGGCGACTGGACCGCGATGTCGCTCGGTCTCGGCTACCTCGGTTCGGGAGTCATGTTCCTCGTGGTCTTCGCCGTACCTGGCGTCGTCTACTTCGCGACGAGGCGCGCGGCGATCGCGACCTTCTGGTTCGCGTACGTGATGACGCGACCGCTCGGCGCCTCCTTCGCGGACTGGTTCGCGATGCCCGGGGTCCGCGGCGGCCTCGACGTCGGCCCCGGCCCGGTGAGCGCCGCCCTGTTCGTGGTGTTCCTCGTGCTGGTGGGTACGCTGACGATCCGGGCGCGGTCCGTGCGACGGGACCGGCCCGCCTACCTGACGGGAACGGAGGGAGCGGCGTGATCGACGGGAGCACCGCGACGCGCGAGCTCGTCGTCGGGTGCGTCGAGGACGACCCGGCGATCTCCCGGCTGCTCGGCGAGTGCCTCACGGCCGCGGGGCACACCGGGGTCTTCGTGCAGAACGGCACGCAGGCGATCCGGCGCTTCGCCGACGACCAGAGCATCGACGTCCTCGTCCTCGACATCGGGCTGCCGGACATGGACGGCCGCGATCTGTGCCGGGTGCTGCGCGCCAACGGTCAGCAGGCCCCCGCGATGTTCCTCACGGCGCTCGGGCAGGTGCACGACATCGTCCAGGGCTTCGCCTCCGGCGCCCTCGACTACCTCGTCAAGCCGTTCGCGGTCCCCGAGCTGATCGCTCGCATCGAGGCGCTCGCCCGGCGGACGACCCCCATCGAACCGCTCGAGGGGCTCCGCCTCGACCCCGACCGGTTCGCCCTCTGCAACGGCGACCAGTCGGCGATGCTGACCCCCACCGAGTTCCGCCTCGCCGCCGAGCTGCTCGCGCACCCGGGGCTGCTGGTGCGGCGGACCGATCTGGTCAACGCGGCCTGGGTGCCGGGTGCCAAGGTGAACGGGAACACGCTCGACACCTACCTGCACCGGCTCCGCCGCCACCTCCAGGACGTCGGGTCGACCGCCTCCATCCACACGGTCCGCGGCGTCGGCTACATCCTGCGCGACACGTGACCCCCGCGCTGCGGCCGACGGTGCGACGACGGCTGCGCGTCCGGTTGACCGTCGCATCCTGGCTGCTGAGCACCCTCGTGGTCGCGGGGGCGCTCGCCGGCTCGATCTCGCTGCTGCACGTCGAGATCGACGCCCTGATCCGGGCTCGTGTGCACGACCGGGCGACGGCGCTCAGCGCGAGCGTGTCGACCGAGGACGGCCGCGTCGACGTCGTCGGCTCCGAGGACCTGCTCCTCGACGCCCCCGGCTGGGTCTTCGACGGCGGCGGGACGCTCGTGGAGGGCGCGGGCCTGCACGGCGCGACGGGTGCGGTCGTCCGCAGGCTCGGCCGATCGACCGCGACGACGAGCGCGGTCGTCGGTCCGCGGCACCTGCTCGCGCCGCCGCTCCGCCAGGACGGGCGGGTCGTCGCCGTCGCCGTCGCGGGGGTGGACGTGCGCCCGTACGAGGCGACGCTCGCGTCCGCCACCCGGGACGGCGCGCTGCTCGGGCTGCTGGCCGTGATCGGCGCGACCGGCCTCGCCGCGCTGGTGCTCTGGCGGGGGCTGGGACCGATCGCCGGGATGACGGAGCGCGCCGCGGAGTGGAGCCGGCACCGCAGCGGCTCGCGGTTCGCGATGGGGCCGCCGCGCGACGAGGTGACGGGCCTCGCCTCCGTGCTCGACGAGCTGCTCGACCGGGTCGAGGGAGCCCTTGATGCGGAGCGCCGTCTGACGGCCGAGATCGCGCACGAGCTGCGGTCGCCCCTGACGCTGCTGATCGGCGAGGCGGACCTCGCGCTGATGAACCCGGCGACGGTCGACGCGGAGCGGGCGAGGTACACCCGCATCCGCGACGCGGCCGGGGCGATGGCCCGGGCGATCACCGCGCTGCTCGACGACGCGGTGTCGGATGCGGAGGGGCCGCCGGACGCCACCGTGCGGCGCGCCGTCGCGGCCGTCGTGTCGACGCTCGACCAGCGCGTCGGCGTGGTCGTCACGGGACCGGACGAGCACGTCCCGGTGCGCGCGGAGCATCTCGAGCGGATGCTGGCGCCCATCCTCGACAACGCGGTCGCGGTCGCCGTCCGGCGGGTGACCGTCGCCGTGCGACCGGACGGGGATTCGGTCAGGATCCGGATCTCCGACGACGGTCCCGGGATCGATCGGTCGGTCGCTGCGACCCTGTTCGACCCGGGCGTCTCGACGAAGACCGAGGGGACGGGGCTCGGCCTCGCGCTCGCCAAGCGGCTCGTCGTCGAGGCCGGCGGTGAGCTGGAGGTGGCCGCGCTGCGCCCGGCGACCTTCGAGGTGCGGCTCCCCCGGCTGCTCGTCCCGGGCGCGCGCCCGGGCCGTCGGCTCGCGGCTACGCGCCGCCGAGCGTGACGACCGCGTCCGTCGCGAATCCGAGCAGGACCCCGCCGAGCACGCCGATCGACAGCAGGTCGGACCGCCGAGCCCTCGCGGCGACACCGAGCAGCTGCATGATCACGAAGAGGATCGAGCCGGCGGCGACCGTGAGGAACAGCACGGAGAGCAGATCGCTCGTGAAGAACCAGCCGATCGCCGTCCCGACGTAGGTCGGGACGCCGCCGATCAGCCCGCGGCCGAGGAGGAGCCGCCACGTCGGGCGATCCGGATCCGCCGCGAGCGGCGCGACGATGCCGAACCCCTCGGTGCCGTTGTGCAGCGCGAACCCGACCACGAGCACCGCCATCCGGCCGAGCGCGCCGCTCGCGGACGCCTGGCCGATCGCCAGCCCCTCCGCGAGGTTGTGCACGCCGATGCCGACGGCGACGACCAGCGCGGTGCCCCGGCTGGTGAGGCCGTCCGTCGCCGCCCGGGCACGGCGGAGCGCGGACCGCGACTCGATGAACGCGATAGAGAGCAGCCCGAGCGCGAGCCCGACCACGAACACCGCGACGAGCGGTACGAGCGCGATCGTGACGGTGCCGCCCAGCTGCGCGTCGATCGGCTCCCAGGCGTGGGTGAGCACGTCCCAGACGAGGAACACGAGGATGCCGACCGTCACCGCGGTGAGCAGCAGCCGCGCCGAGGGCGAGAGCCGGCGGATCCGCGCCACGGGCAGCCCGAGCAGGATCGTCACGCCGGCGATCGCGCCGAGCAGGAGGGTGGTGCCGAGAGCCATCAGCGCTTTCCGATTGAGGTGAGCCTTACCTCACCCCAGCGTATCGCGCCTCGCGCACGTCCGACCGCCCCGCGGCCTCCGGGAGGCGCGGGGCGGTCGAGCAGGTGCGGACGTCAGCCGTCGGCGCCCGCGGGGGTCGTCGTGGCGGTCAGCCCCAGCTGCTTGAGGGCGGCCTCCGCGTACGTGTTGGTGAACGTGTTCGCCAACGTCACCTTGGAGGTGTCGGTGCCGATGACCTTCTCCATCGCGAGGATGGTCTTCGGGCCGCCCGCGGGCATGATGCCGTCGGGGAGGAACTGCCCCTTGTCGCTCGTCAGCCCCGAGATGTACTGCGCCTTCGAGATCGTCGAGTTCTGCACGAACGACTGCGGCAGCTTGTTCGCGATGTCGGCGGCCGAGTGGGTGCTGATCCAGTGCATCGTCGCCACCAGTGCGGTCACGACGGCCTGCGCCTCCTTCTTGTGCGAGTCGACCCAGCTGCGCGTCGCGAGCAGGCCCGCGGCCGGCCATGCCCCGCCGAGCGCCTGCTGCGCGCCGGTCGTCGTCGCGAGGTCCACGGTGGTGGTCGCGAGCTTCTGCGACTCGAGGGCGCCGACCGTCGGCTGGGTCGTCATCACGCAGTCGGCGGACTTGCGCTGGATCGCCGCGATCGCGGTCGCCCCGGCATGGACGGCGATGGTGTGGTACTGGCTCTTCGTGATGCCGTTCTTCGCGGCGATGAACTGCGTGAGCTCGTCCGTGCCGGAACCGAGGTCGGTCACGCCGAGCGTCTTGCCCTTGAACTGGGCCGCCGACGTCACCCCGCGCGAGGCCGAGCACATCTCCCGCTCGCCGGGGGCGCCCGAGAGCTGCACCAGGTTGACGACGTCCTTGCCCTTGGCCTGGAAGTCGATGGCGTGGATGTACCAGGCGCCGGCGAGGTCGACCTGGCCGGAGGCCATGGCGTCCTCCGCGCCGACCCCGCCGTTCTGCTCGGTCGACAGCTGCATGTCGATCCCGTACTTCTTGTAGTAGCCGAGGCTCTGCGCGAGCTGGTACGGCAGGTAGATCTGCTTGTCGATGCCGCCGACCATCAGCTTGACGACCGGGAGCGACCCGGAGGCGCCCTGGGCGGCCGCTGCGCCCTGCGGGGCTGAGCCGCTCTGGCAGCCGGTCAGGGTCAGCGCCAGTGCTGCCCCCACCGCGGCGACAGCGACGATGCTGCGCGTGTTCATGGTTGTTCCTTTCTCGGTGCCGAGGGATTCGGCGTGGGTGCAGGCGCGGCGGACACGCCGT
>NZ_JBQCGC010000111.1:0-8823 GCF_051956055.1 Amnibacterium sp. | reverse complement strand
GGCCGCCGCCGGCCCGGATCTCCTGAACGACGAAGGGGGCCCGCGCGCCGATGCGATCCACAAGAGCCTGCTCGCGGGCCTCCTGTCGCAGATCGGGCTGCGCGACGACCGCACGGCGGCACCGAAGGGACCCGGCGCCCGGCCGACGCCCCGCCGCGGCGCGGTCGAGTTCATCGGGGCGCGCCAGCTGCGGTTCGTCGTGTTCCCGGGGTCCGGGCTGGCGAAGCGGCCGCCGCGCGCGCTGATGACCGCGGAGCTCGTCGAGACCTCGCGGCTGTTCGCGCGCATGAACGCCGCGATCGACCCGGCGTGGGCCGAGCAGATCGCGGGCGACCTGGTCAAGCGCACCTACGGCGAGCCCCGCTGGGAGCAGCGGCAGGGCGCGGCGGTCGCCGACGAGCGCGTGACGCTGTTCGGGGTCCCGATCGTCGAGAAGCGCCGCATCCAGTACGCGCGGCTCAACCCGGCGCACGCCCGCGACCTCCTCCTCGAGCATGCGCTGCTCGACGGCGAGTGGACGCCCGGCCGCGCCGGCGACACCCGCGACCCGCTCTACGCCTTCGACCGGGCGAACCGCCGTCTCCGCACCGAGCTCGACGAGGAGGCGGAGCGCACCCGCAGCAGGCCCGTCGACGACCAGCGGATCGTCGACTTCTACGACGACCGGATCCCCGCCGACGTCACGGACGTCCGGCGCTTCGAGGCGTGGTGGCGGACGGCGCGCGAGGAGGCGCCCGACCTGCTCACCATGCGGAGGGCGGACCTGCTCGATGAGGAGGAGCAGGCGGAGGTCGACGAGCGCGCCTTCCCGCCGACGTGGCAGCAGGGCGACCAGCGCCTCCGCCTCGCGTACCGCTTCGCGCCGGGTGCCGTGGACGACGGCCTGACCGTGCGGGTGCCGCTCCCGCTCCTCGCGGGCCTCTCGCCCGCGGGCTTCGATTGGCTGGTCCCCGGGTTCCGCGAGGAGCTCGTCACCGCGCTGCTGAAGAGCCTGCCCAAGCCGATCCGTCGCCACGTCGTTCCGGCCGCCGACTGGGCGCGACGCCTGCTGCCGGAGCTGCCGCCCGGCCCGGAGACCGGCGCCGATCCCGGCCCGCTCGTCGACGCCCTGGCGCCGGTGATCCGACGCGTCGCCGGCGTCGCCGTCACCGCAGCCGACTTCGATCAGTCCCGCCTGCCCGCGCACCTGAAGCCGGCCTTCGCCGCGACCGACGCCCCGCGCGGCAGGAGGGGCGCGCCGCAGGAGGTGGGCCGCAGCACCGACCTCGCCGCCCTGCAGGCGCGCTTCGCGGACCGCGCCAGGACCTCCGCCGCCCGCGTCGTCGCGCGACCCGCGCCGGGCTCCGCACCGATCGAGCGCACCGGGATGACGGCGTGGGAGATCGGCGACCTGCCGCGCGTGCTCGACACCCGGGCGGCCGGCGGCGTGGTGCGCGCCTACCCGGCGCTCGTGGACACCGGGTCCGCGGTCGACGTCCGGCTCCTCGCGACGCCGGAGGAGCAGCTCGCCTCGACCCGGGCCGGGGTGCACCGGCTCCTCGCGCTCGCGACCCCGTCCCCCGCCGCCTACGTGCGCGACCACCTCACGGCCGCGGAGAAGCTCGCACTCGGCGCGAGCCCGTACCGGAGCACGGAGGCGCTGTTCGACGACTGCCTCGACGCGGTGATCGACCGGGTGCAGCTGCGCGTCGCACCGGACGGCGTCGCCTGGGATCCGGCCACCTTCGCCAGGATGCGGGAGGCGCTCGCCGCCTCCGTGGTCGACGAGCTCTTCCAGGTCGTCGGCGCCGCCGCGGCCGCGCTCGCCGGCGCACGGGACGCCGACCGAGCGATCCGACAGGCGACGTCCCTCGCTCTGGTGCCTGCGCTCACGGACGCCCGTGCGCAGCTGGAGGCGCTGATCCACCCCGGCTTCGCGCGCATCGACGGCGCGGACCGCCTCCCGCGCCTCGCCGTCTACACCGCGGGGATCGTCCATCGGGTGGAGCGCCTCGCGGCGCAGGCCAACCGCGACCGGGTGTGGATGCACGAGGCGCAGGCGGCCCAGGCGCTCTACCTCGCCGCGGGTGGCACGCTGCCGCTGCAGGCGGGCCTCCGCAGCGAGCTCGTGCACGCCAGGTGGCTGCTCGAGGAGTTCCGGCTCAGCCTCTTCGCGCAATCCCTCCCGACCGCGGAGCCCGTGTCGCTGCAGCGGATCCGCAAGGCGCTCGCGGCGTGAACCCGGTTCAGGGCGTCGCGCCCGTGGCGACCGGCCGATCGGGGTCGTTCGACCAGGCGCTCCACGAACCCGGGTAGAGCGCGGCGTCGATCCCCGCGACGGCGAGGGCGAGCACCTCGTGGGACGCGGTCACGCCGGATCCGCAGTAGGCGGCGACGGGGCGCGCGAGGTCGATTCCGAGGGCGGCGAAGCGCTCGCGCAGCGCCTCCGGCGTCAGGAAGCGGCCTTCCGCGTCGAGGTTGCCTGCGGTCGGTGCGCTGACCGCGCCGGGGATGTGCCCGGCGCGCGGATCGACCGGCTCGACCTCGCCCCGGTACCGCTCGCCCGCGCGTGCGTCGAGCAGCGTTCCGCGGAACCCGGCTGCGGCGTCCGCGTCGAGCACCGGGAGGTGCCCCGGCTCGAGCCGCACGTCCCCCGGCTCCGGAGCCGCATCCCCCTCCTCGACCGGCAGGCCCTCCCGCAGCCAAGCGCCGAGGCCGCCGTCGAGCACGCGGACGTCCCGGAGGCCCGCGTCCCGCAGCAGCCACCAGGCCCGCGCCGCCGACATCCCGCCGAGATCGTCGTAGGCGACCACGACCGAGTCCTGCCGGACGCCCCAGCGCCGGGCCGCGGCCTGCAGCGCCGCGGGCGCCGGCAGCGGGTGCCGCCCGCGCGTGCCGCCCGGTTCCCCGGCGAGCTCGTGGTCGAGGTCCACGTACACCGCGCCAGGGAGGTGCGCCGCGCGGTACGCCGGGCGCCCGTCGGGCACGTCGAGCCGCCAGCGCACGTCGAGCAGCACGGTGCGCGGGTCGTCGAGGAGCGGGAGGAGGTCGGTCGGGGTGATCAGCACCGCTCGATGCTGTCAGGCCCCGGCGGCTCCGGCGAGCACGGGCGATCCGCCGACGGGCGGCCGGTCGACGCCGGTGATCTCGGCCTGCGCCAGGAGCGCCAGGTCGCGGAGCACGGACAGGTCCAACCCGCGCACGTCCCGCGGCTCGTGGTCGTAGACGCAGAACGACCCGATCCGGTGACCGTCCGCGGCCTCGATCGGGTGCGCCGCGTAGAACCGCACGGGATCCGGCCCCTCGACCATCGGCGAGTCGCGGAACAGCGGGTCGAGCGTCGCGTCGGCGATCACCGTCGGTCCGGGCCGCTCGACGGTGAACGAGCAGTAGGACCTGGACCTGGGGGTCTCGATCCGCTCCGCACCGGCGGCCGCGAGCTTCCACTGCCGGTCGTGGTCGATGAAGTTGATCTCGGCCGCCTCGGTGCCGAACGCGGTCCGGGCGAGCTCGACCAGGTCGTTCAGCCGGGGCTCGGCCGGTCGGCCCACCACGTGGAGGGCGTCGAGCGCCCGCTGTCGTCCGGGCTCGGCGTCCGGCCGCTCGCGGAGCGCCGACGCGGTGCTCGCCGGGTCCACCTCGTCGAGCCGGTGGACCGCGGCGGCGACCTCCTCCCCCAGCGCGGCCGCCCACGCCCGCGACCGCTGCAGGTCCCCTTCGGCTGCGTCGACCGTGCGGAGCCGCACCCGGACCGAACCGAGCCGCCCGACCGCCGACCGGAGGCGGTCCTCCGGCGCCGCGGCGTGCCGGGAGCGCTCCGACACGCCGGCGGGCGGCCCGAAGACGACCACCTCGGTCGCCGCAGCCGCGTCCTCGATCACCTCGGTGAGCAGGTCCCCCACCCTCGCGAGCGTGCGGGGACGCCGCGCGGTGTCGAGCCCCTCACCCAGTGCCACGAGGACGACGTCGTAGCGCCACAGGCGCCAGGTGTGGAACACGCCCTGCACCGCCCGCAGCACCGGCGCGAGGTCGGAGAGCACGTCGAGGTCCACCCCGTGCCGCGTCGCGAGCCACATCCGGTCGGCGGCGCGCTCCGCGAGCGAGGCGCCATCGACCTTCGGGAACAGGTGCCCGCGGTCGCCGATGAGCAGCACCTTCACCGGCCGCACACCGGAGTGGTGCAGACGCAGCATGGACAGGCGGGATCCCGGGCCGGTCGACGGGTAGCGGTCCACAGCACCTCCGGGGCCCATGATCGCGCCCGAACCTCCGACCGGGACGGGCGCCACCGCTCGCGGGGGTGCCCGTCCCGCTCCGTCAGTGCCCGGCGGGCACCGGCGCGGCGTCGGGCACGCGCTGCACGAGCGTGCCGATCGCGATCGCGACGACGAACACGCCCGCGCTCACGAGGAACGCGAGGCGCGTGCCTGCCGACTCGGCGGCCGCGGTGCCGCCCCCGCCGCTCCAGCCCGCGGCGCCGACCGCGAGCAGCGCCACCGAGAGCGCGGTGCCCGCCGCGCCGCCCACCTGCTGCACGGTCGCGAAGATCGCGCTGCCGTAGGAGGTGAAGCGCTGCGGCACCGCCGACAGCCCCGCGGTGAACACCGAGGGGAGCACCGCGGCGAGGCCGAAGCTCAGCGCCACGTGGCAGAGCAGCACCTGCCACGCCTGCGTGGTGGCGGTGAGGATCGTCCCGAGCAGCAGGAGCGCGACCATCGCGATCGCGAGCCCCGGGATCAGGAGCGGGCGCGGCCCGAACCGGTCGTACAGCCGCCCGACGACCGGACCGAGGAGCCCCATCACGAGTCCGCCCGGCAGCACCAGCAGCCCGGTCTGCAGCGCGGTCAGCCCGAGCACCTGCTGCAGGTAGATCGGCAGCAGGATCGCGCTGCCGAGCAGCCCGAGGAACGCGAGCGCGCCGGAAACGACGCTCGCCGTGAAGACCCGCGAGCGGAACGCGCGCAGGTCGAGGAGCGCGGTGTCGGTGCGCTGCAGGGTCCGCTGCCGCAGGAGGAACAGCGTCAGGGAGACCGCGCCGATGACGAGCGGCACCGCGACCGCGACGGGATCGATGCCGCCGGCGGACGACGCCCCCTGGCCGACCGCGTTCAGCCCGTACACGAGGCCGCCGAACCCGATCGCGGAGAGCGGGATCGACAGCCAGTCGATCGGCACGTGCCGCGGCTCGCCGAGGTTCGGGATCAGCCGCAGCCCGATGACGAGGCCGGCCGCCGCGATCGGCAGCACGCACCAGAACAGGAACGGCCACGGCAGCGCGCTGAGGATCAACCCGGACACCGTCGGACCGATCGCGGGCGCGACCGAGATGACGATCGAGATGTTGCCCATCATCGCGCCGCGCCGCGCGGGCGGGACGATCGTCATCACCGTCGTCATCAGGAGCGGCGTGATCACCGCGGCGCCGACACCCTGCACGACCCGCGCGACGAGGAGGACGGAGAAGGTCGGCGCGAGGGCGGCGAGCAGCTCGCCCGCGACGAAGGAGCCGAGCGCGATCGCGAACAGCGAGCGCGTCGTCATCCGCTGGATCAGGAAGCCGCTGACGGGGATGACCACCGCCATGGTGAGGATGAACGCGGTCGACAGCCACTGCCCGGTGCTCGCGTCGACGTGGAGGTCCTTGATGAGCACGGGGATCGCGACGCTCATGATCGTCTCGTTCAGGACGATCACGAACGCGGAGACGAGCAGGACCGCGATCGCGGTGGCGTCGCTCCTGCTGAGTCGCTGGGGCTCGCCCGCGACCCGCTTCGCGGTGCGGTCGACGGTCTCGGTCACGAGGCCTCCGGAGGTCGGCAGGTGGCGTCCTTGACGGGCTCCACGCCGGAGCCGGGACGACAGGGGAGGATTCGGCACCGTCCCCCGACGGGTCACCGGGTCCTGAACCTCGACGACGTCCCGAGCATTCCATCGACCTCCGACAGGGAGCAACGGCGGTCACCGGATGTTCAGCGGACGGTCCGGCGCCGGCGGAGCCGTCAGCCGACGGCGAGGATCCGTTCGAGCGTCCTGATGCTGCGCGTCGTCACCGCACCCGACCGCTGCCGTGCACCGAACCGCTTCCCGAACCGGGTCTCGAGCGTACGGCCCTTCGGGGCGTCCCAGTAGAGGACGTCGTGCCCGTGCTGCACCCGCTCCTCGTCGGGGTCGAGGTCGCCCGCCGCGTCGACGAGCTCGGCGAGCGCCGCCGGGGCCTCGGCGAACACCACGTACGCGTGCCGGTCGTCCGCGCGGGGGAAGGGGTAGCCGTCGACCGCGGCGCGCACGACGGCGAGGTCGACCGCGATGACCGCGACGTCGAACCCGAACCGGTCGGCGACGACCTCGTGCACGCGGCCGGCGACCGCCGCGGGGTCCTCCTCCGGCACCGTGAGGAGCACGTTGCCGCTCGCGAGGACGGTCCGCACCTCGGCCGCACCGCCCTGCTCCAGCGCGGCGGCGAGGTCCGCCATCCGGAACCGGACGCCTCCGACGTTCACGCCGCGCAGCAGGGCGACCGCCCGCATCCGCACCCCCTCCGAGGATCAGGCCGGGCCGGTCTCCCCCAGATGGGATCCGGCCCGGCTCGACGCGCGGCCGTGCCCCGCTCGATCGCCTCCGCTCAGGGGGCGACGATCGAGGTGGAAGGCGCGCCGATGTTCATGGATGAATCTGCCATGCGCATCACCTCCTCGGACCCGATCGTGCGCCGGAACGCCTCCGGATGCAAGAGGCGGCACCGAGCGGACGCCCGCCCGGTGGTTCCTAGGCTGTGGAGGTGAGCGACGGCGCCTTCTCCGCCCGGTACCGGGTCGCGACCGTCGGGGTGTTCGCGCTCGGCTTCCTCATCGCGTTCGAGGCGCTCGCCGTGACGACGGCCATGCCGATCGCGGCGCGGCAGCTGCACGGACAGCCGCTCTACGCGCTCGCGTTCTCCGCCTTCGCCGCGGCGGGTGTGATCGCGAACGTCGCGGGCGGCGCCTGGTGCGACCGGAGCGGGCCGAAGCCGGCGCTGGTGGCGGGCGTCGCGCTGTTCGCGGTCGGCCTGCTCGTGGCGGGGACCGCGCCCGGGATGCCGGTCCTCATCGCCGGCCGGGTGCTGCAGGGCGGCGGCGCGGGCGCGATCGGGGTGGCGCTGTACGTGCTGGTCGCCCGGGTGTACCCGGAGGGGCTGCATCCGCGGATCTTCGCGCTGCTCGCGGCCGCGTGGGTCCTGCCGTCGCTCGTCGGCCCGTTCGCGTCCGGCGCGGTCACGCAGCTGGTGTCGTGGCACTGGGTGTTCATCGGGATCATCCCGCTCGTCGCGGGCGCGGCGGCACTGCTGGTCCCGCAGCTGCGCTCGCAGCCGATGCCGGGCACCGGCGGAGCGCTGCCCGTCCGGCGCATCCTCTGGTCCGCTGTCGCCGCGGTGGCCCTGCTCGCGATCCGCCCGCTGGTCGACGTGCCGCGGATCGGCCCCGTGCTCGCTGCCGTCGCCGTGGTCGCCGCGGTCGCCGCGCTGCGGCCGCTGCTCCCGCCCGGCACGCTCCTGGCGGTCCGCGGGCTCCCCTCCGTCGTGATCGCACGCGGCATGTTCAGCGCCGGGTTCGCGGCCGCGGACGCCTACCTGCCGTACTCGCTGATCGCGCTCCGCGACGTGTCGCCCACGATCGCCGGCGGGATCGCGACGGTGGGGGCCGTCTCCTGGGCCACCGGCTCGGAGCTGCAGAGCCGGCTGAGCCGGCGGCTCTCCGATCGGGGCTGCATCGGGCTCGGAGCGGCGTCGTTCTTCACCGGCGCGGTCGTGGTGGGCGCCGGCACCGCGGCCGGCCTCATCCCCGTCGTCGTGGTCGGGTGGCTCCTCGCGGGGCTCGGGATCGGCACGGCCTTCCCACGGCTCAGCACGTCGACGCTGGCGCTCTCCGCGCCGGAGGAGCGGGGCCGGAACAGCGCCGCCCTGCAGATCGGGGACGGGTTCGGCAACGGGCTCGCGCTCACCGTCGTCGGGATCGTGACCGCGTTCGCGCCGGCGGCGCAGTTCGCCGGGGCGTTCGGCCTCGCGGCGCTCCTCGGTCTCGGCGTGCTGCTGGTCGCCCCGCGGACGGCGGTTCCCGCCCTCGCGCGGTAGCCCACCTCCGGTGGGGCTACCGCGCGAGTCGGTCGTCAGCGGGAGACCGTGGCCTGCGCGTTCGACTCGTAGGAGGTGTTCGTCGACTCGAAGAAGTTGACGAGCTGGAGGGTGTCGTTCGCGGTCGCCATCCACTTCGCCGGGTTCGAGACCTTGTACTCGGGCTCGAAGCCGAGCTCCTCGAGCCGGCGGTCCGCCAGGTACTTGACGTACTGGTTGATGTAGTTCGCGTTGAGCCCGAGGATGCCGCCGGGGAGCAGGTCGCGGTTGTACTGCTCCTCCATCTCGACGGCGTTCAGGATCATCGAGCGGATCTCCTCCGCGAACTCCGGCGTCTGCAGGTCCTCGTTCTCCTCGAGCACCGTGAGGATCAGGTTGATCCCGAACTTCAGGTGCAGGGACTCGTCGCGCACGATCCAGTCGACGAGCGAGCCGAAGTTGCGCAGCAGGTTCCGCTGGCGGAAGGAGAGCGCGACCATGAACCCCGAGTAGAACCAGATCCCCTCGAGGATCACGTTGTACGCGACGAGGTTGCGGACGAAGTCGCGCTTGCCCTCGGTGGTCGTGATGTCGAGGGTCTGCTCCGACATGCGCTTGATGAACTCGACCTCGAAGGCCTCCTTGGCGGCCATCGACGGGATGTCCACGTGGGAGTTGTAGGCCTCGTCGCGGTCGATCGGGAACGTCTCGAGGACGTACTCGAACGACATGCAGTGGTTCGCCTCCTCCCACATCTG
>NZ_JBQCGC010000110.1:0-10569 GCF_051956055.1 Amnibacterium sp. | reverse complement strand
CCGCGCCCGGATCCTGGGTGTCCGCCGAGAGTCGGCCGGACGCTGTGACGAACGTCCCGTCCGGTCGCTCTTCCTTCATGTCGGGCGTTCCCGACACGAACCAGCAACCGTAAGTGAAGGAACAGCTCCATGTCGAACACCGCACCCGTCGCCGCCTCGTCGACCCCGCGCCCCGCGAAGAACACGACGGCGCCCACGGACGGCCTCAACGCGGACACGACCCACGGCACCACGACCGTGGAGGACGCGGTCGTCGCCAAGATCGCCGGCATCGCCGCGCGTGAGGTGCCCGGCGTCCACGACCTCGGCGGCGGCGCGGCACGGGCCATCGGCGCCCTCCGCAGCCGCATCAACCAGACGGATCAGGGCCAGGGCATCTCGGTCGAGGTCGGCGAGACCCAGGCCGCCGTCGACGTGACCGTCGTGGCCGAGTACCCGATCCCGCTGCACCACGTCGCCGACGGCATCCGCACCGCCGTGACGACCGCCATCGAGACTCTCGTGGGTCTCGAGGTGACCGAGGTGAACGTGACGATCACCGACGTGCACATCCCGTCCGACGACGACCAGGCGGCCGCCGAGCCGCGCGTCCAGTGACCACCACGCAGACCGCGATGGCCATCGCGGCCGTCCTCGCGATCGTGTGGATCGCGCTCGGGTTCGGCGCCTTCGTGCTCGTCGCCCTCGCCATCGTGATCGGTGCGCTGGTCGGCCGGTACCTCGAGGGTCGCCTGGACGTCTCCGGGCTGGTCTCCGCGGTCCGCGGCCGGCGCAGCTCGTCGTGAGCTCCGGCCGGACGGTGATCACGGCGCGGGCGATCGAACGGGTCGTCCGCGCCGTGACCGCCGAGCAGTTCGGGGTGGAGACGCGATCGGTGTCAGCCGATCTCGTCGACGAGGGCGGTCGGCTCGAGGTCGCCGTGCGGACTCCCATCCGGGTGATCCCCATCGGCCGGCTCCAGCAGGACGATTCGGCGGTCGACCGCGCAGGCGGGTCGATCGTCGACCGGGCCGCCCGCGGCGAGGCCGCGATCATCGAGCAGGTCGGCCGCATCACGGGCTCGACCGTCACCAAGGTCGGGGTCCGCTTCACGGAGGCGCTGATCCGGCAGGAGAGGAGGGTGCGATGAGCACCGACGAGCGGTTGCAGAACCGCGTGCTCCGCCGCGAGCTCCACTCGCCGAAGTCCGGGCTCGCGATCCTCCTGGCCCTGCTGGCGATCGTCGCCCTGGCGTGGCTCGGCGCGGAGGGGGTGCTGGCGGCCCTCGGCCGTCCCGCGCTCCTCCTCAGCCCGGCCGCGATGGCCGCGGGGATCCGCGGGCTGGCGTCGGTGCAGCCCGCGGTGCTCGTGACCGCTGGGGTCGTGCTCGCGGTGCTGGGCGTGCTTCTGATCATCCTGTCGCTGACGGCTGGTCGACGCGGCAGGCACGTGATCGCGGCGAAGGGCACCGCAGCGGTGGTGGACGACCAGGTCGTCGCCTCCGCGCTGGTGCGCGCCGTCTCCCAGGCGGCCGGGATCAGTCCGGACCGCGCCGTGGCGAGCGTCGGTCGTCGCTCCGGCGTCGTCCGCATCACGCCGATCTCGGGTGTCCCGCTCGACCGCGACGCGGTGCAGCGCGCCGCGAACGATGCGGCCGCCGGCTTCGGGCTCGAACCCACGATCCGGGTCAGCACGAAGGTCGACAAGAAGGGACGGGTCGGCGGATGAACAACACGAACCGGGGTCTCAACCGGCTCTTCATCCTCCTGGTCGGGGTGATCCTGCTCGCAGCAGGAGGCGTGGCGCTCGCGCTGACCGCGCTGCCGCAGGTGACGTCCCAGTGGCGGTCCGCCGGTGCTCAGCTGGCCCGTGGTGCCCAGCCGTGGGTCGCGCAGCCCGTCGTCGGCCGGGCGAGCCTGCTCGTGATCGGCATCGTGGTGGTCTGCCTGGTGCTGATCATCCTGCTGCTGACGTTCGTCCTGCGGCAGGGCCACGGTCACTCGGCCGCGGCGATCGAGCGCCGCGACGGGACGACCAGCGTGCGCATCGATCTCGCCGTCCCCCGGGCGCTCCTCGAGGAGCACCTGGGTGGCAGGTCCGAGCTCACCGGCGTCCGGATCTCCGCCTACGAAGTCCGTGGCACCCCGATGCTGAAGGTCACCGCGCGCTGCGAGCGCGGCGTCTCCCCTGCGGTCGTGGCCGAGCTGATCGGCGCCGCGATCGACGATCTCGAACGCATCATCGGCACCGACGTGCCGGCGTTCGTGCAGCTGACCGGCGGATTCCGCGTCGGCAGCACCACCCGACCACGGGTCGCCTGACCCGGGATCACCCAGAGAAGAGAGGAACGTGCCATGGCACTGGACGACAAGATCAAGAACGCCGCCGAGAACGCGGTCGGCAAGGCCAAGGAAGCGGTCGGCAAGGCCACCGACAACGAGCGCCTCGAAGCCGAGGGCAAGACCGACCAGACCAGCGCGAAGCTGAAGCAGACCGGCGAGGACGTCAAGGACGTCTTCCGCTGATCGTGCCGCCGGGCCCCGTCCCCCGCAGCAGCGGGGGACGGGGCCTTCGTCATGTCGGCGTCGGACGCTCCTGGTGCGCTTGACTGGTGCCGTGGAGCGGCGCAGCGGGCTGATGCGGCCCGGACGTCGGCCGGCGCGGGACGCCGGATGACGGCGGGCGGCGTGATGCGGCGGCTCGTGCTGCCGGTGCTGCTGGTCGGGGTCCTCACCGGGCTGGGCGGCGCGGCGGTGAGCGCCGTGCTGCGGCTGCTGCAGCACGCGGCGTACGGCTACTCGAGCGGCGACTTCCTCGAGGGGGCGGCCTCGGCGCCGCCGTGGGTGCGCGTCGCGGCGCTGGGCGCGGCCGGTGTCCTCGGGGCGGTCGGGTGGTGGGCCCTTCGGCGCTGGGGGCGGCCGACGGTCTCCGTGGAGGACGCCGTCGCGGGTCGGCGGATGCCGCGGGCGGCGACCCTCGCCACCGTCGGGCTGCAGATCCTCGTCGTCGGTCTCGGCGCCTCCATCGGCCGGGAGTCCGCGCCCCGGCTGCTCGGTGGTCTCGCCGGCGACCGGCTGAGCGGCGACCTCGCCGCCGACGCGCGGCTCCGCCGGATCCTGATCGCGGCCGGGGCGGGTGCGGGTCTGGCGGCCGTGTACGACGTGCCGCTCGGCGGTGCGCTGTTCGCGGTCGAGGTCGTGCTCGGAGAGGCGGGCGTGCTGCCGGTCACGATCGCGATCGCCACGTCGCTCATCGCGACCCTCGTGGCGCGCATCGTGGTGACGCCCGGTCCGCTCTACACGGCGCCGCGGATCGACGGATCGGTGTCGCTCCTGGTCCTGTCCGTCGTGCTGGGCGGTGTGCTCGGCGTGGTGGGCCTCGGGTTCGATCGTCTGGCTGCGCTCGCTCGCCGTCGCCGCGTGCACGGCTGGGCGGTCCTCGTCGCGATGCCGCTCGTGTTCCTCGCCGTCGGGGCGACGGCGATCTGGCTTCCCGAGATCCTCGGTAACGGTCGTGCGCTCGCCCAGGTCGCCTTCGGCGGCGGCGCGGCCGTCGCGCTGCTCGTGGTGCTCGCGATCGTCAAGGCCGCGGCGACCGCGGGCACGATCTGGAGCGGTGCGGAGGGTGGCCTGCTCACCCCGTCGGTGGCCATGGGGGCGGCCCTCGGCGGCGCGGTGGCGACGCTGTGGGCGCAGGTCTGGCCCGGCACGTCCGCGGCCGCGGGCGCGCTCGTCGGTGGTGCCGCGTTCCTGTCCGCCACGATGCGCGCACCGCTCACGGCGGGCGTGCTGATGCTCGAGTTCACGGGCAGCGGTGCGTCGGCGCTGCTGCCGGTCTTCCTCGCCGTCGCGGCCGGCACCGCGGCCCGAGAGCTGGTGCGGCGCCTCCTGCGCGCGCGGCGGGAGCCGCCAGGGCCGCCGAGCGCGGAGGAGGACCTCTGAGCCGTGGTCCGTGCGATGCTGCAACCCTCGACGCCGAGGAGATGGAGCGATGACGGACAGCCGATCCGACTGGAACGAGCAGGTGATCGCGGAGTTCCGTGCCCGCGGTGGTGAGGTGACGCGGTTCGGACGCCACCTCGTGCTCATCCATCACACCGGCGCGCGAACGGGCGTCCAGCGGGTCGCGCCGGCCCGGGCGATCCGCATCGATGCCGACTCGTGGCTGGTCGCCGCCTCGAAGGCCGGAGCTCCGGACAACCCCGGGTGGTACTACAACCTCCTGGCGAACCCGGACGTGGAGATCGAGACGCCCGACGACGGGACCGTGCCGGTCCATGCCGAGGAGCTCCGCGACGCAGCGCGCGACGAGGCATGGGCCCGCTTCACGGAGGAGGCGCCGGGCTTCCGGGACTACGAGCAGAAGACGAGCCGCACCATCCCGGTGGTCGCGCTGCATCGCCGCAACGGCTGATCCCCGTGAGCACGGCGGAGGTCGACGCGTACATGGCGGCGCTGCCCGAGCCGCAGCGCTCCACCCTGGCCGAGATGCGCCGACGGATCCTCGAGGTCGTGCCCGACGCCGAGCAGGGGATGTCCTACGGCGTGCCGGCGTTCCGCGTGGGAGGGCGCGTCGTCGCGGGGCTCGCCGCGTTCACGCAGCACCTGAGCTACCTGCCGCACAGCGGATCGGTGCTCGCCGAACTCGCCGACGAGCTGGGGGAGCGGCAGCGCACGAAGAGCGCGCTCCACTTCGCGCCCGGTGAACCGCTGCCGCGGCCCCTGGTCCGGCGGCTCATCGAGACGAAGCTCCGCGCCATGGGTTGACCGCGTCCTCGCGGAGGCGGGATCAGGCGCCGATCGCTCGGACCTCGAAGTCGTCGACGACGCGCAGGTGCCGTCTGACCTGCTCGGCGGCCTCCCCAGCGACGCGGTCCGCCTCCGCCGACGCCGCATCGGCGACGACGATCCGGGCGTCGCCCTGCAGACGGTGCCCGACCCACCGGAGGCGGACGCGGTCGACCCGCGTGATCCCGTCGACGTGCTGCAGCGCGTGCTCGGCGGTCTCGAGCAGGTCGGGGTCGATGGCGTCGAGAAGTCGGCGGCCGACGCTGCGGATCGTGCCGATGAGCAGCACGAAGATCGCGATCGCGATCAGGATGCCGATGATCGGGTCGGCCAGCGGGAACCCGAGCCATACCCCGATCGCGCCGACCACGACGGCCAGCGAGGTGAATCCGTCGGTCCGCGCGTGCACACCGTCCGCCACGAGTGCAGCCGAGCCGATGCGCTGGCCGACGCGGATCCGGTAGATCGCCACGGCCTCGTTGCCGAGGAACCCGACGACTCCCGCCATGGCGAGCCAACCGAGGTTCTGCAGCGGGTGCGGATGGATCAGCCGGTCGATGCTCTGCCACGCCGCGACGACCGCTGAGAGCAGGACCACCAGGACGATGAACAGGCCGGCCAGGTCCTCCGCGCGGCCGTATCCGTAGGTGTACCGACGCGACGGCGGCTTCCTCGCGAGCACGAAGGCCACCCACAGCGGCACGGCGGTGAGCGCGTCGCTGAAGTTGTGCACGGTGTCGGCGAGCAGCGCGACGGACGAGGTCGACAGCACGATCACGAACTGGACGACCGTGGTCGCGAGCAGTACGAAGAGGCTGATCTTCAATGCGCGGACGCCTTCGGTGCTCGCCTCGAGCGCGTCGTCGACCGAGTCCGCCGCATCATGCGTGTGCGGCACCAGGAGATGGACCAGGAACCCCCGGAACCCGCCCGCGTGGTCGTGGTCGTGGTCGTGGTCGTGGTCGTGCCCGTGGCCGTGGCCGTGGTCGTGGTCGTGCCCGTGCTCGGACCCGTGGTCGTGGTCGTGCGCGTGGTGCTGCTCGACGTCGGTCATGACGCGTTCTCCGTCCCGGCGGCGTCCGCCATCGCTGCGCTCGTGTGGTGGTGCCGAGGGGTGCTGCTGAGCGCGTGCTCCGCCTGGAAGATCGCGTCGGTGACGAGCTGCACGGCGTGCTCGTTCGCCAGCTTGTAGAACACGCGCTGCCCGTGCTGCCTGGTGGTGACCATCCTGGCCATCCGCATCTTGGCGAGGTGCTGCGACACCGTGCTGGCCGGTCGGTCGACGATGTCGGCCAGATGGTTCACGGACAGTTCCTCGCCGTCGCGCAGCGCGAGCACGATCCTCACCCGAGTCGCGTCGGCGAGCAGCGCGAACACCTCGACGGCGAGCTCGACGTACTCGCTCTCGGGGAACCGTCCGCATCGCCGCGTATCTGCGTCCATGCGCAGATACTCTCACGTCGAAGCCGATCGACCCGGCATCGGCCGCACGACACCGCCTCGCTCAGTACCCGATGAACCGGTCGCGATGGACGCGGCGCACACCCCGTCGGCGGAGGGTCCGATGCATGCTCGCCACGAGCCCCGGTGGTCCCGACACGTAGGCGGTGCGCCGCGACAGGTCAGGAGTCACTGCCGCCCAGTCGACGGCCCGCAGCGACGGACCGCCGTAGCGGGCCCGGCCCGGAAGCCGGTCGGCCAGCGCCGCGGGGCCGAGGACGACGAGATCCACGCCGGCCAGGTCGTAGACGTCGTCGAGGTCGAGCTCACCGCCTCCCCGCACCGCGTGCACGAGCACGACGTCCCGACGCTCCCGCCGCGCGGCGAGGTCGTCCGCGAACGCGCGGAACGGGGTCACCCCGATGCCGCCCGCGACCCAGAGCATCGGTGTGTCAGGGCGCTTCGGGAGCAGGAAGTCGCCGCCCACCGCGCTGCCCGCGACGGTGGACCCGAGCGGCAGCCGCGCGAGCTGCCGCTTGAACGTGCTGCCTGGAGCGTCGAACCGGGTGGCGATCAGCAGCTCCTCGCCGTCCGGTCTGCTCGCGAGGCTGAACACGCGTCGTGCGCCGCGGGCGTCCTGCCTCCGGTGAGGCAGGCTCAGCTCGAGGTACTGGCCGGCCTGCAGGTGCAGCGGCCCCTCCGGGCGCAGGGTCATCGTGGCGATCCCGTCCGCGTGCACGGTCCGGGACTGCACGGTGAGGCGCACTCGGCGGCGCGGCCCGAACGGGAAGGCGAGCGCGTTCCCCAGCACGAGGGCCAGCTCCGGCGACATGGCGAGCCAACCCAGCCGGAGCGGCGCGAGCGTGAGGAGACCGACCAGGGCGCCCTCGAGGAGTCGCTGCCAGCGCCGCGGAGGCGCGGTCAACGGCTCGGTCGCCATGAACGCGGCCAGGAAGACGAACGGGTTGGACGCCACCGCGGTCCAGACCGCATCCCCCCAGGCGCCGCCACCCGCGACCGAACGGACGGCGGTGCCGGTGACGGCGACGAGGGCGACGGGCACCGCGATCGCCCACGCGCCGCTCCGGTGGACCACCAGCGCGCCGCCCAGCGCGATGACGGGGAGCAGAGCTGGGGTCGCCACCCACCAGGTCGCGCCGCTGATCGCGGTCACGTCGACGAGCAGCGCGCCGAGCGCGACGGGGTTGAAGACGTGCCGGCCGTGCCAGGCGAGCACGTACTTGGACAGATTGGCTGCGACGGACGCGATCACGACGGCGGTCACGTCCCGCGCGGTCAGCGCCGGCCAGAACAGGCAGAAGACGAGCATGCCGGTGATCACGCTCGATTCCCCGTGCGGCCGCACCCGCCACAGCAGGGCGAGGAGCCGGTTCGCACCCCAGCTCGTCGCGCACGCGATGACCGCCGAGACGATCAGATCCAGCGGAGAGAAGGCGATCACGCCCAGCAGGGCTTCCACGACCGCGGTCGCGCCGAGCACGAGCAGGACGATCAGGAGGAGTCGGTACATCGTGACGCGGCCGACCACCGCGTCGAGGATCGAGGTCACGTGAACACCTCGCCGGGCAGTGTCGCGGAGTGCTCGACGCAGCCGTCCGCGAGCACGCGGACCCAGTCGAGGTCGAACTGCTGGGCGAGTCGGTCGCCCGGCACGAAGAACAGCGCGGTCGCGAGGAGATCGGCGCTCATGGCGTCGTCCGTGACGGCCCACGTGGCCACCACCTCCCGCACGGGACGACCGGTCGTGGCGTCGAGCACGTGATGCCATCCGTTCCCCCAGGCGCGACGGTTGGTCGCGGACCCGGCGATGGCGCGCCGCGGGCCGCCCACCTCCACGACCCCGATCGCGAGCGCCGGATCCTGCGGATGCTCGAGCGCGACGAGGATCCCGTCGCCGTCGTGCCGGAGGTCACCGCCGGCGTCCACCGTCGTGGCCCGCACGTCCGCGCGGGCCAGCTCGCCCGCCACGAGGTCGACGAGCTGGCCCTTGCCGGCCGCCCCCACGTCGACCAGCGCCGGTTCCGCGAGGGTGACGGCCGCTCCCGACGCGAGGAGCCCGGCCACGGGCGCCGGAATCGGATCCCCGCTCGGCCGGAGCGAGTAGTCGGCGTCATAGCCGAGCCGCTCCAGGCTGGCTCCGATGAGCGGCGTGACGCTGCCGCCTGTGGCCTGCTCGACCCGCCGGTAGAGCGCGAACAGCGAGCTGGCCGCCTCCGGGTACTCGAGGGTGCCACCGGTCGCGGCGTGTCGCCGCACGAGGGAGTCCGCGCGGAAGCGGGAGAACGCCCGGTCGTACTCCTCGATGACGCGCGCGACGCGGCCGCGGAGGGGTGCCGCGAGCGGCTCGGCGGTGTCGATCCGCCATCGGGTGCCGATCGCGTCGAAGCCCCAGGTCGCCCCGGTCACCTCGCCTCGGCCTCGATCGCGGCGATGGCGTCGTCGAAGCCCTGGCTGGTCAGCGAGGAGCCCGAGACCTTGGTCACGTTCAGCTCGGTGATCTTCCGGCCCACCGCCTGCGCACCGACACCGGAGGCGAAGTGCGACTCGTACTGCTGCGCGGTCGGGTTCTCCGCCTTCGGGGTGACGTGCAGCTCGGTGACCGTCCCGTCGCGCAGCGTCAGCTCGACGTCGACCGCGGAGGCCCCGCCGGGGGACACGTACTTCCCCAACGCGGTGTAGTGCCCGTCCTTCAGCGTCCCGATCGATGCGGCGGGGGTGGCGGCGCGCGACGCGGGTGTCGAGCAGCCCACGAGGCCGAGCAGCGCGAGCGACCCGATCGATGCCGGGAGGAGGAGGCGGGAGAGGTGCGGCACGGGAACTCCTTCGACCGGTCCATCAGGGGACGAGCGGTGTCGGGTTCCGCTCTCGATGATGGACACGGATCAGGACCGTGTTCGGTTCGAATTCCGATGGGATTGAACCGAACACGGTCCTGATCCGTTGTCCTGGTGAGACGGTCCGAGTCGACAGAGGGAGCGCGACGTGGATGACGATCGCGAGCTGCTCCGCGCCGTGCACGACCGGTACGCGGACATGCTGCTGCGGTATGCGCTCCGGCACACCCGCGACCAGCAGCTGGCCGAGGACGTCGTGCAGGAGACCCTCCTCCGGGCGTGGCAGCACCCGACCCGACTGCAGGCCGACGACGATGCCGTGCGGGCGTGGCTGTTCACCGTGGCGCGGAACCTGCTCGTCGACGAGGCGAGGAGTCCGCGCAACCGCACGCGGTCGATCGACGGGCTCCCGGAGGCGTCGACGTCCGACCGGATCGACACCGCGCTCGACCGGATCGCGATCGCCGACGCGCTCGCGTCGCTGTCGGTCGACCACCGGGCCGTCATCGTCGACGCCTACTATCTGGGCCGATCGGTGCGACAGACCGCCGAGCACCTCGGCATCCCCGAGGGCACGGTCAAGTCCCGGCTGCACTACGGAGTGCGCGCCCTGCGCAACGCGCTCCAGGAGCGAGGGGTGACCCGATGACGAGCGACCGCTACGGCACCTGGGACGCAGCGTACGTGCTCGGCTCGCTCTCCACCGACGAGCGCGCCGAGTACGAGGAGCACCTCGCCGTCTGCGCGGAGTGCCG
Organism: Amnibacterium sp.; assembly: GCF_051956055.1. NCBI lineage: Bacteria > Bacillati > Actinomycetota > Actinomycetes > Micrococcales > Microbacteriaceae > Amnibacterium > Amnibacterium sp. The sequence continues at coordinate 753 of NZ_JBQCGC010000110.1, read as the reverse complement.
CGCCGCAGCGGGCGACCTGGCCGGGCTGCCCGGGATCCTCGGGCGACTCGATCGTGAGACAGCGGTCGCGATCGTCGACGGGGCCGGCTCCGACAGCCCCGGCCCGAGGAACGACCTCGTGCCTCGACTCGCCCACCGGGTCGCGCGTCGTCGAGGTGTGGTCCGGATCGCGGCCGGTGCCCTCGTCGTCGTCGCCGCGGTCGCGGGTCTGCTCCTCGGCAGCATTGCGCCGGGCCCCGGGAAGGGCGGCCGGACTCTCGACCTGGCATCGGTCGACCGCAGCACGGTCACGGCTCACCTGGCGGTGTCGGCGACACCCTGGGGCACGCGCCTCGACTGGAGCTGCTCCTACGGCACCGCAGCGGCCGCGGCCCGCTACGCGCACGCCGACTACGAGATGACCGTCACCACCGCGGATGGCCGCACCCACCAGGTGGCCAGCTGGTCCGCCGTCGGACGGACCTCGACAGGGCTCTCCGCCTCCGTCGCGCTGCCGGAGGGGGTGATCCGCTCGGTGGCGATCCGGGACGAGGCGGGAACGGCGCTGGCCACCGGCACCCTGTGATCGCCCCGCACCCCGGATTGCCGCGGCCGAGGACGGGCCACGCCCGTTGCTACCTGCCGCGGGTGTGGGTCGCCCAGACGGCCTTGCCGTTCGACCGGTAGAGCACGAAGTTCCCGTCGGACTGCATCACCGCGGAGACGGCGTGCTTGCCGTAGGTCCGAGTGGACCAGACGGCGTGGTGCGAGGCG
>NZ_JBQCGC010000109.1:0-16667 GCF_051956055.1 Amnibacterium sp. | reverse complement strand
GACTTCCGTGCTGTTGATGGGGAACGACGTCGCGCCCCGCAAGGACTTCATCACCCCCACCACGCCCCCCCTGACCCGCCACCGGATCGACGTGTAGCGGCGGTGCGCCCGCGGCACGGCCCGGGCGGATCACCGCCCGGGCCGTTCGTGCTCATCGACTCACTTGACGGCGTTGAACCACTTCGGGTTCGGGGTGCCGATCCCGGTCACGTTGTCGTAGCCGGGGGTGACGGGCAGCGAGCTGTCCTGGCCGAAGAGCCGCACCGAGTAGAGGATGCCGTCGCTCGCGTTCTCCGAGTTCGCGTAGTCGGCCCGCACGTTGCCGGCGTCCGGGAACGTCGCCGTGACGTCCGTGAACGCGCGCTTCGCCCGGTAGATCGTCGGGTTCAGCAGCCCGACGCCGTGGCCAGCCTTCTGGAACGCGAGTGCCGTGAGTCCTGCGAACAGCGGGGAGGCGAGGCTCGTGCCGCCGATCCGGTACTCGTCGTAGTAGACGCCGTCCGAGAAGGTCTGCGTCTGCCCGACGAGGAAGCCGGTCGTCGGGTCGGCGAGCGCGGACACGTCCGGCGTCTGCCTGGCGCTCCCGCCGACGGTGCCGTCCTGGTACGCGGGCTTGTTGAACAGCGAGGAGGACCCGCCGCCGGCGCCCGAGGTGAACCCGTCGGCCGTCCACGCCTTGCCGTTCTTCGACAGCGAGTACTTCACGGTGCCCCAGCCGGTCCGGCCGAGGAGCGAGCCGTCCGCCGCGATGGCGTCCGACGTGCCACCCACGCTCGTGACGTACGGGTCGGACTCGGGGTAGTCCACCTGCTTCAGCCCGCTCGCGGCGAGGTCGTCGCCGGAGTCGCCTGAGGAGTACAGGAACGAGATGCCCTCGAGCGCGCCCTGCAGGAACACCTGCTCGTAGGCCGCGACCGAGTCGGCGGAGCCGGTCTCGCCGAGCGAGCCCCACGAGTTGGAGACGATGCTCACCTTGTCCTGGTCGACGACCTTCGCGAGGGCGGCGAGCAGGTCCGGATCGTCGCAGCTCGTGGCGCCGTAGTAGCGGATGTCCGCCGACGGCGCCATGGCGTGCACGGCCTCGACGTCGAGCGTCTCCTCGCCGTACCAGCCGCCCGCGTCGCACTCGCTCAGGTACTGGTAGGCCGACGCGGGGGGCGTGACCTGCGTCAGCTGGCCGCGCCGGTACCCGCCGTCGCCGTGCGAGGTCGCGTAGTGGGTGGCGTCCGACGCGATGTACGGCGACGCGTAGGCGTCGACGATCCCGACGGTCACCCCGGCGCCCGTGAGGCGGGTGCTCCCCTCGTAGGCGGCCCGGAGGAGCGGACCGGTGTAGCCCGACACCGCGTACGGCAGCGTCTTGCCCTGGAACTTCGGCAGGGGCGTCTTGAAGTCCGCCTGGTACTTCGCGGCGAGCGAGCCGTACCCGGTCGACATCGGCCTGGCGTTCCGGAACCCGGCGTCCGGCGGCGTCGGCGTCGCGGCCGCCGGCTTGGCGAGGTGCGGGGTGGTGTCGAGGCCCGTCACCGAGGACACGAGGTCGGCGATGGATCGGGGCAGCTTCAGCGCGGCGGTCGGCGCCTGCACCGTCCGCCCGTCGTGCCGGAAGCGGCCGATCGGGGCGGCGAACGCCTTCTGCACCGCCGCGACGTCGCCGGAGACGGCGATGTAGCGGTTGCTGGCCTCCACGCCGGTCACCGTCAGCCCTGCGTGCTCGAGGTACGCCTCCACCGACCGCACAGTCGCGGCGGTCGGCGCGAACCGAGCGCGGTACTGCGCGGGGGTGAGCACCTCGCCGTAGCTGGGGGAGCCGGGCGTCGAGACCGCGAGCGCGGCCGCCTTGAGGGCGTCGAGACCGCCCTTCGGGGCGAGGTAGACCTTCGCGGTCGCCTTCGTGCTGCCGGCGGCGTCGCCGAGGCGGGTCGCCTTCGAGAGCCACCCCGGTTTGGAATGGGGGACGGGCGTCGTGGGCTCCGCGGCCTGCGCCGACACGGCGGTCAGCGACAGGCCTGCGACGGTCGCGAGACCGAGGCCGATGGTGAGGATCCGGCGCGCGCGAGCGCGCCTGAAGGAGGGTTCGGGCATGGCACGTCCCTGAGTGAGCGAGTGGGTGGTGGCGCGACTGCGCCTGCTGCCGAACTTATGGTGCGGCCAGGTTCAGCAGGCGGAATCCCAGGTTCCCGAAACGTGGAATTCACACAACGGCGTGTCGCCGCCGGGCGCCCTCGAGTGCGATTCGAAGGGGATCCTGCACGTCGCCGCGGCGCAGGATCCCCTTCGAACCGGACCGGTTCGCGGGATCAGCGCGGCGCGGTGCCGAACGCCTCCACGCGGCTCTCCAGCGGCAGTCCGGGGGCGTCGCGCCGCACCGCGTCGTCCGGGAACGGGCGGGCCACGCCGTCACCGCCGGCGGCCAGCACCGGGGCGGGGCCGACCCACGCGAGCCGCAGCCCGGTCTCGCCGCGACCCAGGGTCTGCGCGCGGACCCCGGCGGTCGCCCGGCCCTTCGCGGGGAAGTCGATCAGGGCCGTGACCTTGCCCCTGCCCGCCTCGAGCCCCTCGATCGTGCCGTCGGTGCCGGAGACCGTCGCGACCACCGCCGTCACCGCATCGGCCACGGAGAAGGCGATGACCCGCGCGCCGCTGCCGAGCGAGATGCCCGCCATGCCGCCGGCGCCGGCGCCCTGCGGCCGCACGGCACCCGCCGGGAACCGCAGCAGCTGCGCGTCGGACGCCACGAAGACCAGGCTCGCGTCGTCGGGCGCGTGCGCCGCCCCGACGACCTCGTCGCCCGGCTTCATGGCGATGATCTCGAACGCCGGCTTGTTCGGCCACGGGCCCATGGCGACGCGCTTCACGACCCCCGTCGCGGTGCCGAGCGCGATCGGCTCGCCGTCCAGCCGCACGAGCGCGAGCACCCGCTCCTTGCCGTCGAGGCCGAGGTACGCGCTGATCGGGGTGCCGGCCGCGGGCTGCGCCGAAGCGGCGGGCACGACCGGCAGGTCCACCGGCGTGAAGCGGATCAGGCGACCGAGGGAGGTCACCGCCCCGAGCTCGCCGCGGCTGGTCCCGTCGACCTCGGACAGGATCGCGTCGTGCCTGGACCGGCGTCGCGGTCGCTCGACGACGCCGCCCTCCGGCAGATCGACCCGTACGGCACGACCGCTCGTCGAGAGCAGGACGCGGCACGGCACGTCCTGGATCTGCAGATCGGGCGCCTTCGTCGACTTCGGAGCGGCCGCGGCCGCCGCCTCCGTGAGCAGCGTGCGGCGCGGGGTACCGAACAGCTCCGCCGCCTGCCCGAGCTCGTCGGACACGACCTGACGCAGACGTGCGGGCTCGGCGAGCAGCGCGCGGAGGGCGTCGATCTCGTCCCGCAGCTGCTGCGCCTCGGTCTCCAGCTCGATGGTCGAGAACCGGGTGAGCCGGCGCAGCCGCAGCTCGAGGATGTAGTCCGCCTGCGCGGTGCTCAGGCCGAAGGCCGTCATGAGGCCCGAGCGCGCCTGCTCCGTGTCGTCGCTGCCCCGGATGATCGCGATGACGCGGTCGATGTCGAGGATCGCGATGAGCAGCCCCTCGACGAGGTGCAGCCGCTCCTCCCTGCGGGCCAGCCGGTACCGCGTGCGACGGGTCACCACGTCGATGCGGTGGTCGATGTAGACCCGCAGCAGGTCGAGCAGGCCGAGCGTCCGGGGGCCGCCGTCGACGAGCGCGACGTTGTTGATGCTGAACGACTCCTCGAGCGGCGTGTACCGGTAGAGCTGCTCGAGCACCGCCATCGGGTCGAACCCGGTCTTGATCTCGATCACGAGGCGCAGCTGGTTGTGCTGGTCGGAGAGGTCGCTGACGTTCGCGATGCCGGCGAGCTTCTTCGCCTGCACGCCGTCCTTGATCTTCTCGATGACCCGTTCCGGGCCGACCAGGTACGGCAGCTCGGTGACGACGAGGCCCGACTTCCTGGCGGTGACTGGCTCGACCTGGACCTTGGCGCGGGTCTTGAACGCGCCGCGACCGGTGGCGTAGGCGTCGCGCACCCCGGCGAGCCCGACGATGGTGCCGCCCGTCGGCAGGTCGGGCCCCGGGATGAACCGCATGAGGTCGTCGAGCGTCGCGTCGGGGTGGGCGATGAGATGCCGGACGCCCGCCACGACCTCGACGAGGTTGTGCGGCGCCATGTTCGTCGCCATGCCCACGGCGATGCCGGAGGCGCCGTTGACGAGCAGGTTGGGGAAGCTGGCGGGCAGCACGTCCGGCTGATCCAGCTGCGCATCGAAGTTCGGCACGAAGTCGACGACGTCCTCGTCGAGGTCCGCGACCATCGCCATCGCGGCGGGGGCGAGCCGCACCTCCGTGTACCGGTAGGCCGCCGGCCCGTCGTCCAGCGAGCCGAAGTTGCCGTGCCCGTCGAGCAGCGGGAGGCGCATCGCGAACGGCTGCGCCATCCGCACGAGCGCGTCGTAGATGGCGGAGTCGCCGTGCGGGTGGAGCTTGCCCATCACGTCGCCGACGACGCGGGCGCACTTGACGTGACCGCGGTCGGGGCGGAGGCCCATGTCGGCCATCTGGTACAGGATCCGGCGCTGCACGGGCTTCAGGCCGTCACGGGCGTCGGGGAGCGCCCGCGAGTAGATCACCGAGTACGCGTACTCGAGGAACGACCCCTGCATCTCGCTCGAGACGTCGACGTCCTCGATCTTCTCGCCGGCGAGATTCGGCTCGGTCGTGCTCATGCGAAACGTCCCTCCGCGCGGGTGCGTCCCGGGTTCGGCGACGCGCGAGTGCGCCGCGGACGCGAGGCCGACCGCCGCCCCCGCACGGACGGCGCGCAGCGGCCGGAATGGCACACTGCCTGATCGTGGCCCCCATCGTAGCGAGCGGCGCGACCGTGCTCCGCGACGTGCTGAGCGGATCGCTCCTCGCGGTGCAGGGTCGTGCCGACCCGTCGCGTCGCCGGGTCGTCGTGCTGGTCGTCGACGGCCTCGGGTGGGAGGCGCTGCATGCGCGGGCCGGGCACGCCAGGACGCTCATGGGCGCCGGCGCGCGGCGGATCGCCACGGGCGTCCCGACCACGACCGCCGCAGCGCTGACCACGCTCGCGACCGGCGTCGACCCCGGCACGCACGGGATCGTCGGGTACGCCGCCCTGGAACCGGGGTCGGACCGCGTCGTGAACCAGCTGCGCGGCTTCGACCGGGACGCCTCCGGGGCGAGCGGGCTGCCGGCGGGGTGGCAGCGCGCACGCACGGTCTTCGAGCGGGCCGTCGAGGACGGGATCGCGGCGCTCGCGGTCGGGCCCCGCCACTACGCGACCTCCGGGTTCACGCGGGAGGTCCTGCGCGGGGCGACGTACATCGGCGCGAAGGCGATCGAGGACCGGCTCGATGCCGCGTTCGGCGCCCTCCGCGCGGCCGGGCGCGGGATCGCGTACTGCTACGTGCCGGAGCTCGACGTCGTGGCGCATCGGGACGGCTGGGCGTCGGCGGAGTGGACGACGCTGCTCGAGCGCGTCGACGGCGCGGTGCGGGACGCCGCCCGCGACCTCCGGGGCGGGGAGCGGCTGCTCGTCACCGCGGACCACGGGATGGTCGACGTGCCCCGTTCCGCGCACGTGCTGCTCGACGAGCGGGGGCTGCTCGGCGACGTGCGGCTGCTCGCGGGCGAACCCCGCCTGCTCCACGTCCACCTCGCCCCGCAGGCCGTCGGGGGTGCCGACCGCTGGCGGGAGGCCCTCGGCACGTCCGCCGACGTGCTCACCCGGGAGGAGGCCGTCGCGGCGGGGTGGTTCGGCGCGGAGGTCGCGGCCGCCGTGGCGCCGCGGATCGGCGATCTGCTCGTCGCGTCCCGGGGCCGGGCGGCGTTCTACCCGACCGAGGACGTGCCGTCGCGGGGCATGGTCGGGCAGCACGGCGCATGGACCGCCGCGGAGCGGTTCGTGCCGCTCGTGCGCTTCGACGGCTGACGCCTCGCGCGCCGGCTCCGAGCTCAGGGCTCGTCGCGCCCGAAGACGATCTCGTCCCAGCTCGGCATCGACGTGCGACCGCGCCGGGGACGGGTCACGGGCACGGGGGTGTCCGCCGTCACGTCCTGGTCGTCCGCGACGTCCTCGTGCGCCGCCACGGGCTCGAGCTGCGTGAAGCCGCCGCGTCCGCGATCGCGCCGTCGCCGACCCGGCTCGGCCTGACGCTCCTGGATGGAGCGCGGCGCGGGGGCCTGGGGTCGTCCGGATGCCGGCGCACCGGGCAGCGGACGGGTCGGCTGGGGCGTCGGCACGCGCGTGAACGCGGGCGGCACCGGCGTCGTCGGCTCCGGGTCGGGAGCGCGCACGGGCAGGCGGTGGATGGGCGCCGGCTCCCGCCGGGTGGGCTGCGCGGTCGGTGCGGGTCGCCGGTCGGCGCTCGGTCGCGGCGCGAACACCTCACCGCGCTCCACGACGTCCATCGCCCGGGTGACGGGCAGCGCCGCGGTGTCGGTGGTGACCTCGGGCGCGGGCCGGCGCCCGTCGCGTCCGGACTGGTCGCGGCCGGACTGGTCGCCTCCGGACCGTTCGGTGCCGGATCCGGCGCGCTGCGGCGCGGTCGGCGCGGCCTGCGCGGTCGCGCCGGTGGCGGTGTGCTGCCCGCGGTCGCCCTTCGCCGCCGGCTCCTGCTCCATCGGCGGGAAGCGGAACACGGCGCTGTCGAAGCGCGTGCGGTCCTGCTCCGCCGCGGGCTCCGGGGCGACGCGGGCGCCGTGCGGCGGCCGCGCGACCTGGGGCGGCATGGGGATCGGGGAGGTCTCCGTGGCGGCGGGCGCCACGATCGTGACGGGAGCGGTCGGCTCGATCGCGCGCAGCCGAGGCGTCAGCGCCGCGGGCACGCCCTGCTGGGACAGGGTCGAGGCCTCCACGTTGTCCGGGTCGAGGCGCATGTGCTTGGCGTCGAACCGCCAGCGCGCCGAGTGGGCGACGTCGTCGGCGACGAACGAGACCGCGAGGATCCAGCCCGACGGCTCCTTGGCGCTGGACCAGTGCACGTCCTTCGCCGCGAGCGCGTCCAGCCGCTCACCCATGACGGCGGCGAACGTGCGGGCGCGGGCGCCCTCGGTCTCCGGAGGGAGCCGGACGGCGAGCGCGGATTCCACGATGTAGGCGCGCTCCGCGAGGACGGGGCCGACGAACCGCTCGATGAACGCGACCGGCACCCCGGTCATGGCGGCCACCTGCTCGGCGGTCAGGCCCGACCGGATGTGGGCCTGGATCTCGCGCGGGGACAGGCGCTTCTCGTCGCCCTGCGACACGGGTGCGGTGAGGCGGGCCCTGAGGGCCGCGTCGACGGGCAGCCGGAAGCGCTCACCGGCCGGCGAGGCGACGATGATCGCCCCGTCCTCGACCGACAGCACGCTGAGCGTCTGCATCGCGGAACCCACTTCTGCCTCGGATGTCCCCGGGTGTCGACCCGGGTGCGGACGAGGATGGCACGGCATGGGGCGCCCGCCTCGGAAATACCGCGCGCGTCCCCGATGTTGATGGGCCTGCGACCCCCGGGTGGGCGGCCGCGGCGAGGCGTTTGCATCCGCATGCCGCCTCGTGCATACTGTCGCCGCTTTCCGCCCGAGACCCCCGGCGAGGAGCAAGCGCGACGCTTCAGAGAGGCACGGATTTTCGAATGGCGACCGACTACGACGCCCCCCGCAAGACGGATGACGACTCCGACTCGATCGAAGCGCTGAAGGAGCGTGTTCCGGACAAGATGTCCGGCGTCGTGGACGTCGAGGACGCGGACAACCCCGGCGGCTTCGAGCTGCCAGGTGCCGACCTCTCGGACCTCGACCTCGACGTGGTCGTCCTGCCGCCGCAGGCCGACGAGTTCACCTGCGTCAGCTGCTTCCTGGTGAAGCACCGCTCGCAGCTCGACCACGAGACCAAGCTCGGGCCGATCTGCCGGGAGTGCGAGGCCTGATCCCGGCCTCCTCGTGACGTCAGGGTCCGCCGGCTTCGGCCGGCGGGCCCTTCGTCGTCCTCAGGCGGCGGTCGCGCGCTCGGCGGCGAGCGCCGCGCGCAGCTCCTCGGGCCGGCGCGTGGACACCAGCCCGTAGGGCACCGGATCGTCGGGATCCGTCACCTCGATGCGGACCACCGGGTCGACCCAGCCGCGGAACAGCGTGAACGCCCGCGCGTCCAGGCCCGGGCCGCGCGCCTGCACGGCGTCCTCGCGGCGGAAGTCCGCCGTCGCGCCCGTCAGCGCGACGGGGATCCTGGCCCGCCCGGCGACCAGCACCCCGTCGGTCACCGCGACGACCGGTGCGGTGACGACGAGCAGCACCTCGACGAGGGCCGTGAGGAGCACCGAGCCCACGGCGCCGATCGCCGGCGAGATCGGCAGGAAGATGATGTACACCGCGGGCAGCAGCAGCAGCGCGGCGACCATCGGTCCCACGCCGGGGATGAGCCGTTCTCGGAATCGCTGCACGAGGCCATTCCACCACTCGCCGGAGCGGCCGGCGGTAGCGTGTGGGCCCGTGATCGAGGTGCTCGTCGACGGGCCCGTGCCCGAGCGGGCCGTCCCGGGCGACGCCGCCGCGGACCTCCGGGCCGCGGAGGCGGTCTCGCTGGCGCCGCAGGCGAGGGCGACGATCGGTACCGGTGTCCGGATCGCGCTGCCCGCAGGGACCGCCGCGCTCGTCCTGCCGCGGAGCGGTCTCGCCGCGAAGCACGGCATCACCATCGTGAACGCGCCCGGGCTCATCGATGCGGGCTATCGCGGCGAGATCCGGGTGACCCTCCTCAACACCGACCCGACGGCCTCGTACGATGTCGCGGTCGGCGACCGGATCGCCCAGCTGCTCGTGCTGTCGTTGCCGGAGGTGACCTTCGTGCCGGTCGCCCGCCTCCCGGGGAGCCACCGAGCGGAGCGGGGATTCGGTTCGACGGGCACCGGCGGGGCGGCCGAGGGGCAGGCCCCGTCGGACGAGGACATGACGCGGTCGGCGGGGCGCCGATCGCAGGGAAGGGGATCGACGTGACCGACGAGGACATCGAGCCCGAGGCGAGGCCGAAGTCGGCACCGGTCGACCGGGCGACGGCGGGCCCCCTCGACGTCCAGGAGGCGAACGCCGTCCGGCCCTACGTCGACCTGGGCGGGGTGAAGATCCCGCCGCGCGAGGGGCTGGGGCTCCGGCTGGAGGTGGAGGAGGGCACGGGCCGCGTCGTCGCGGTCGGGCTCGACTTCGCGAACTCGAGCCTCCAGGTGCAGCCGTTCGCCGCGCCGCGCTCGAGCGGCCTCTGGCACGAGATCCGCGAGCAGATCGAGCAGCAGATCCTCGCGCAGGGCGGCACGACCCGGGTCGTCGACGGCGCGTTCGGTCCCGAGCTGCTCGCGCAGATCCCCGCGCAGTCGGCGCCTGGCCAGCCGCCGGTGAACCGCATCGCGCGCTTCATCGGTGTCGACGGCCCGCGCTGGTTCCTCCGGGGGGTCATCTCCGGCGACGGCGCCCTGGACCCGCAGGTCGGCGCGGCGATGGAGGAGCTGTTCCGCAGCGTCGTGGTCGTGCGCGGCACGGCGCCGATGCCGCCGCGGGACCTCATCCCGCTGCACATGCCGCAGGGGGCCGAGCAGGACGCGGGGGCGCCTCAGCGGCCACGGCTCGGCGCGTGACCGACGGCCAGGAGGAGCCGCGGCCCGGCCTCGCTCGGGCGGGGGACCAGCGGCCGCTGACGCCGCACGGGGTCCTGGACGCGATCGGGGGACCGCTCGGCGTGGCGGAGGCCGTGCTGCCGCCGCTCGTCTTCGTCGTGCTCTACCAGATCGCCGCGATCCGCAGCGTGCCGCACCAGGTCGACCGGGCGGCGCTGCTCCCGATCGTCGCGGCGCCGCTGGTGCTCTCCGCCCTGCTCCTGCTGTACCGGCTCGTCCGACGGCAGCGGATCGGATCGGCCGTCAGCGGAGCGGTGCTCGTCGGGGTCTCGGCGGTGCTCGTCCTCGTCACCGGTGACGCCAACGAGAACTACGTGCCCGGGTTCTTCATCAACGCGGGCTACGGTCTCGCGTTCCTCGTGTCGGCACTCGTGCGCCGGCCCCTCGTCGGCGTCGTCACCGGTCTCCTGACCTCCGACACCGGCTGGGGGAGCGACCCCCGCCGTCGCCGCTTCGCGATCTGGCTGACGCTGCTCTGGGCGCTGCTGTTCGGCGTGCGGCTCGCCGTCGAGCTGCCGATCTACTTCGCCGCCCAGGCCAGCGGGCGCGCGGCCGACACCGTCGCGCTCGGGATCGCGCGCATCGTCCTCGGCCTGCCCCTGTACTCCGTCGTGCTCGTGATCACCGTGCTCGCGGTGCAGGCGATCAGAAGGTCTCCCCGCCCCTGAACGTCCTGAGCGTCCCACCGCCGCGCGGTACTGTGCTTCGGGGCGTCGCGGCCGATCGTCGCGGCCCCGACGGCGTGAGGAGCGAGATGGCAGCGGTGAACAGTTTCGGAGCACGGACGGATCTGACGGTCGGGGAGCGGACGTTCCAGATCTTCGCGATCGACCGGGTCGACGGGTACGACAAGCTGCCCTTCAGCCTCAAGGTCCTGCTCGAGAACCTCCTCCGCACCGAGGACGGCGCGAACGTCACCGCCGACCAGATCCGCGCGCTCGGCTCGTGGGTCCCGCAGGCGGAGCCGGACACCGAGATCCAGTTCACCCCGGCCCGCGTCGTCATGCAGGACTTCACCGGCGTGCCCTGCATCGTCGACCTCGCGACGATGCGCGAGGCCGTCGCCGACCTCGGCGGCGACCCGGAGCGGGTCAACCCCCTCGCCCCCGCCGAGCTCGTGATCGACCACTCCGTCATCGCCGACCTGTTCGGCACGGAGAACGCGTTCGAGCGCAACGTCGAGATCGAGTACGAGCGCAACGGCGAGCGCTACCAGTTCCTCCGCTGGGGCCAGACCGCGTTCGACGATTTCAAGGTCGTGCCGCCCGGCACGGGCATCGTGCACCAGGTCAACATCGAGCACCTCGCGCGGGTCACGTACACCCGTGTCGTCGACGGGGTGGAGCAGGCGTACCCCGACACGCTCGTCGGCACCGACTCGCACACCACGATGGTGAACGGCCTCGGCGTGCTCGGCTGGGGCGTCGGCGGCATCGAGGCCGAGGCGGCGATGCTCGGCCAGCCGGTGTCGATGCTCATCCCGAAGGTCGTCGGCTTCAAGCTCACCGGCGCGATCCCGACCGGCGTGACCGCGACCGACGTGGTCCTCACGATCACGCAGATGCTCCGCAAGCACGGCGTGGTCGGCAAGTTCGTCGAGTTCTACGGCGCGGGCGTCGGCGAGGTGCCGCTCGCGAACCGCGCGACGATCGGCAACATGAGCCCCGAGTTCGGCTCGACGGCCGCGATGTTCCCGATCGACGACGTGACGCTCGACTACCTCCGGCTCACCGGCCGCTCGGCGGAACAGGTGGCGCTCGTCGAGGCGTACGCGAAGCGCCAGTCGCTCTGGCACGACCCGGACCGCGAGCCCTCGTACTCCGAGTACATGGAGCTCGACCTCTCGACCGTCGTCCCGTCGATCGCGGGCCCGCGCCGGCCGCAGGACCGCATCGAGCTCTCGAAGGCGAAGGCGCAGTTCGAGACCGACCTCGAGGACTACGCGGACGCCGACGACCTGTCCCTCGTCGACGTGGCGGTGGAGGGCACGTTCCCCGCGTCCGACCCGATCGGGTTCACCGCGCAGGACGAGGACTCCGCGCACGTGCACCGGCACGCGAGCGAGCACGTCGCCCACGCGCCGTCCGTGTCCAAGCCGACGCCGGTGCGCACCGCGGCCGGCGAGTTCACGATCGACCACGGCGCGGTCGCGATCGCCGCGATCACCTCCTGCACCAACACCTCCAACCCGTCGGTGATGCTCGCCGCGGGTCTGCTCGCGAAGAAGGCCAGCGAGAAGGGCCTGAAGGCGAAGCCGTGGGTGAAGACCACGCTCGCGCCGGGGTCGAAGGTCGTGACCGACTACTACGAGAAGGCGGGCCTGATGGGGCCGCTCGAGGATCTCGGCTTCTACCTCGTCGGCTACGGCTGCACGACCTGCATCGGCAACTCCGGGCCGCTCGAGGAGGAGATCTCCGAGGCAGTGCAGCAGAACGACCTCGCGGTGACCGCGGTGCTCTCCGGCAACCGCAACTTCGAGGGCCGCATCAACCCCGACGTGAAGATGAACTACCTCGCGTCGCCGCCCCTCGTGATCGCGTACGCGCTCGCCGGCTCGATGAACTTCGACTTCGAGAAGGAGGCGCTCGGGAAGGACAAGGACGGGCAGGACGTGTTCCTGCAGGACATCTGGCCCGACGCGGCCGAGGTGCAGGCGACGATCGACTCCTCGATCTCGACCGACATGTTCGAGCACGAGTACGCGAGCGTGTTCGACGGCGACGAGCGCTGGCGCACGCTGCCCACCCCGACCGGCGCCACGTTCGAGTGGAACGAGGCGTCCACCTACGTGCGGAAGCCCCCGTACTTCGACGGCATGCGGCTCGAGACGACCCCCGTCGTCGACGTGACCGGCGCGCGCGTGCTCGCGAAGCTCGGCGACTCCGTCACGACCGACCACATCAGCCCCGCGGGGTCGATCAAGGCGGACAGCCCCGCCGGCCGGTACCTCACCGAGCACGGCGTGGACCGGAAGGACTTCAACTCCTACGGCTCGCGCCGCGGCAACCACGAGGTGATGATCCGCGGCACGTTCGCGAACATCCGGCTGCGGAACCGGCTCCTCGACGGCGTCGAGGGCGGCTACACCCGCGACTTCACCGAGGCCGACGGCCCGCAGGCGTTCATCTACGACGCGAGCGAGAAGTACCAGGCAGCCGGCACCCCGCTCGTGATCCTCGCCGGGAAGGAGTACGGGTCGGGCTCGCGCCGCGACTGGGCGGCGAAGGGCACGAACCTGCTCGGGGTGAAGGTCGTCATCGCGGAGAGCTTCGAGCGCATCCACCGCTCCAACCTCATCGGGATGGGCGTGCTCCCGCTGCAGTTCCCGGCCGGCGAGACCGCCGACTCGCTCGGGCTGGACGGCACCGAGTCGTTCGACGTGACCGGCATCACCGCGCTCAACGACGGGACGACGCCGAGGACGGTGCACGTGGTCGCGACCCCGACCGCGCACTCGGCCGATTCGAAGGAGCCGGTCGAGTTCGACGCGGTGGTCCGCATCGACACGCCGGGCGAGGCGGAGTACTACCGCAACGGCGGGATCCTCCAGTACGTCCTGCGGACGCTCGTCGCCTGCCGCCCGCCGCGAGGAGGTCCGTAGTCCGTCAGGGGCTCCGGACCTCCCCGTTTCTTTCCTTAAGGTGAACGGATGACCCTGCTCGAGACGATCCGGACCCCGAAGGACCTCCGGCGGCTGTCGCCGGGACAGCTCGACGTGCTCGCGCAGGAGATCCGTGCCTTCCTGATCGAGCACGTCTCGCGGACCGGCGGTCATCTCGGTCCGAACCTCGGGGTCGTCGAGCTGACCATCGCCCTGCACCGGGTCTTCGACTCGCCGAAGGACGCGATCGTCTGGGACACGGGTCACCAGACCTACGTGCACAAGCTGCTGACCGGGCGTCAGGACTTCTCCCGCCTGCGCAAGTCGGGCGGTCTCGCCGGGTACCCGAGCCGCGCCGAGAGCGTCCACGACATCGTCGAGAGCTCGCACGCCTCCAGCTCCCTGTCCTGGGCGGACGGCATCTCCCGGGCGTTCCAGGTCTCGGGGGAGACGGACCGCCACGTCGTCGCGGTCGTGGGCGACGGCGCGCTGACCGGCGGGATGACCTGGGAGGCGCTGAACAACATCAGCGACGACAACAACCGCCGCCTGGTCATCGTCGTGAACGACAACGGGCGGTCCTACGCCCCGACGATCGGTGGCCTGGCGCGGTACCTCAACGAGGTGCGGACGCGCAGGACCTATCGGGACATGCAGCGCGGCTCGCAGCGGCTCTTCGACCGCTTCGGCGCGCCCGGGCGCGCCTTCTACCGCGGCACCCGGGGGGCGATGCACGGCTTCCTCGCGCGGTTCGTCAACAACGAGCGGATGTACTCCAACCTCGACATCAAGTACCTCGGTCCGGTCGACGGGCATGACGAGGCCGCCGTCGAGAACGCGCTGCGGCAGGCGAAGCACTACGAGCTGCCCGTGCTGGTCCACGTCATCACGCAGAAGGGCCGCGGCTACGCGCCGGCCCGCGCGGACGAGGCCGACCGGTTCCACGCCGTCGGCGTGATCGATCCGGAGACGGGCGCACCGCTCGCGCCGGCGATGCCGGCCAGGGACTGGGCCGACGCGTTCGGTGCCGACCTCGTGACGCTGGCGGAGCGGGACCCGCGCATCATCGGCGTCACCGCCGCGATGCTCCGGCCCGTCGGGCTCGGCCCGCTCGCGGAACGGTTCCCGAAGCGGGTGATCGACGTCGGGATCGCCGAGCAGCACGCCGTGACCTCCGCGGCCGGCCTGGCGTTCGGCGGCCTGCACCCCGTCTTCGCGGTGTACGCGACCTTCCTCGGCCGCGCGCTGGACCAGGTGCTGATGGACGTGGCCCTGCACCGGGCCGGGGTCACGTTCGTGCTCCACCGGGCCGGTATCACGGGGCCGGACGGCCCGAGCCACCACGGGATGTGGGATCTCGCGATGCTGCAGATCGTGCCCGGCATGCGGATCGCGTCCCCGCGCGACGGAGCGACACTCGCGGAGGAGCTCGCCGAAGCCGTCGCCGTCGAGGACGCACCGACCGTGCTGCGCCTGCCCAAGGGGACGGTGCCCGCCGACATCCCCGCGCTCGAGCGACTCGACGACGGGGTGGACGTGCTCACCCGTGGTAGCGGTGCCGACGTGCTCGTCGTCGCGATCGGGGTGATGGCCGCGCAGGGGCTCGAGGTCGCGCGCCTGCTCGCCGAGGAGGGGATCGACGTCACCGTGGTGGACCCGCGGTGGGCGGTCCCGATCGCGCCGAGCCTCATCGACCTCGCGGCCAAGCACCGGCTCGTCGTGACGATCGAGGACGGCGTCCGCGTCGGAGGGGTGGGCACGCGTCTCCGGCAGGACATGCGGGCGGCCGGGGTGGACACGGCCCTGAACGAGGTCGGCCTGCCCGACGCGTTCCTCCCGCACGCCGAGCGCGGCGAGATCCTCGCCGAGAGCGGCCTCACGGCCGACCGCATCGCCGCCGACATCGTCGGTCAGCTCGCCGGGACGAAGCAGCCGGTCGCGAAGCCGGCCCGCACCCGCACCTCCCGCTGACCAGAGCGAGCCTCGAGACCACCCCGCGTCAGTCGGCCTCGATCCCGAGCTCCTCCCGGTAGGAGGTCGGCAGCTGCGGCCACTTGGTGTCCCTGACCCAGTCGGCGAGCTGCGGATTCGGCGCATCTTCGAGGAACGGTTCGAACGGCCACCCGTGCGCGTCGTGATCGCATCCGGGGTCGAACGGATCGCATTCGTCCCAGGAGGATCGATCGGCGCGCTCGAGGAACTCCTCGCGCGAGAACACGCGACTCACGACGGTGCCGTCCCGGTCCTCGAGCCAGACCTGCGGCGCCTCCTCGGCTCGGATCACGATCACGGGGTTCTGGTTGTCGTGCAGCGTGGCCGAGATGCCGAATCCGGTCTCGCCCTCCGTGTTCCGGCCCACCATCGAGCAGAACACGATCCGCGCGAGGTAGGGGCCGTCGGCGGCGCGGTCCGAGTGGAGCCCGCGGCACGCGTGACCGATCGACTTCGCGCCCATCCAATGCCCGTAGAGGTAGACCCGCTCACCGCGGCTCTCGATCACGATGTTGCTCCTGTCGCCCATGCTGCGACTCCTCTCGTCGCGGACAGCATGGGGGAGCGCCGACAGCCATGAGGGAGCGCTCCGCGGTTCCGGGTTGTGGAGGGACGGAACACGGGCCGTGCGGGAAGGTCGGGGTCGCGAGCGCGCCCGATCCTCCATACGGTGCGCGCATGCCCTGGACCTCCATGCTCCGCTGCTCCGACGGCTCGTACTCCGTCGGCAGCACCTGGGACCTTGAACACCGCGTCGAGCAGCACCAGCTCGGCCGCGGTGCGGAGTACACGAAGCGGCGACGGCCGGTCACGCTCGTGTACGCCGCGGAGTTCGAGCGGATCGAGGAGGCCTTCCAGTGGGAGAAGCGGCTGCAGGGATGGGGCCGGGCGAAGCGGGAGGCACTGATTCGAGTTCGCCGCTCTTCCGGGGCTGAGCAGGAGACGGGGCGGGAAGCCGCGGCCGGAGGTGGGCTCCGAGGGGTGAGGGGTGGTCTCGAGGCTCGCTGCGCTCGCACCTCGACCACCGGGAAGGGCCGGGCGAGGTGGGAGGGGGCCGGCTCGCGGCCCCCTCCCCGACCTCAGCGGTTGGCCGGGCCGGCGATGCGCGGGGTGTGGAACGTGCCGCCGAAGACGCGTTCCGACGCGCCGACACGGTCCAGGTACGGCGTGATGCCCCCCGCGTGGAAGGGGTAGCCGGCGCCGAGGATCAGGCACAGGTCGATGTCCGCAGGTGAAGCCACCACGCCGTCCTCGAGCATCCGGTGGATCTCGTCCGCCAGCCCGTCCTCCACCCGGAGGCGGAACGCCTCCGCCGTCATCGGGGCCGCGTCCTTCGGCAGCGAGCGCTTCACGAGCGCGAGCGCCCGCTTGTCGAAGCCCTTCACTTCGCCCTTGTCGTCCTT